>JANOAQ010000047.1:0-14326 GCA_031411195.1 Burkholderiaceae bacterium
CCGCCGCCGGGTGCTCACACCGGCCGAGCGCCGGGCCGCCCCAAACCGGCCTGCAACCCGCCCGGCGGGTGGTGGCGGTACACCGCCACCGGGTGCTCACACCGGCCGAGCGCCGGGCCGCCCCAAGCCGGCCGGCAACCCGCCCGGCGGGTGGTGGCGGTACACCGCCACCGGGTGCTCACATCTTGTAGGACAAGCGCACGTAGATCGGCGCAAAGGCCTCGGCCTGGGTGATCTCGAGCAGGTGTTCACGCGCCAGCTCCAGCATGGCGATGAAGGTGACCACCAGCACTGGCGTGCCGCGCCTGGTGTCGAACAACTCGTGGAACTCGACAAAGCGCTTGCCCGACAGGGTGCGCAACACGATGGCCATGTGCTCGCGCACGCTCAGCTGCTCGCGGCTGATGCGGTGGTGCTGGTTGAGGCGGGCGCGCTTGAGGATGTCGGCCCATGCAACCTGCAGGTCGACCACCCCGACATCGGGGAAGCGCGTGACCAGGCTTTGCTCGATGTGTACCTGGGCGCGCATGAAGTCGCGGCCGATCACCGGCAGGTGGTCCAGCCGCGCGGCGGCCAGCTTCATCTGCTCGTACTCGAGCAGGCGGCGCACCAGCTCGGCGCGGGGGTCCTGCACTACGCCGATGTCGACGCTCTTCTTTGGCGCCAGAAGCATGCGCGACTTGATCTCGATGAGCATGGCCGCCATCAGCAGGTACTCGCTCGCCAACTCGAGGTTGTGCTGGCGGATCTGGTCGACATAGGCCAGGTACTGGCGTGTCACGTCGGCCAGCGGGATGTCCAGGATGTTGAAGTTCTGTTTGCGGATCAGGTAGAGCAGCAGGTCCAGCGGGCCTTCGAAGGCTTCAAGAAAGACTTCCAGCGCATCGGGCGGGATGTACAGGTCCGTCGGCATGCGAAACAACGGCTCGCCATACAAGCGGGCCAGCGCCACGCGGTCGACCGGCAGTCGGTCGGTATCGGCCACGGCCAATGCACCCTCGTCACCCGGCAAGGGTGGCAGGGCGCTCACCGGATCAGGGGCCGGCGGCAACATGGTGCTGGGGGCTTTCAGGCCCGCCCGGCCGCCCGAAGGGCCTGAGGCGCCCCCACGGGGGGCAGCGAGCGAAGTGAGCGTGGGGGCTTCACGTCAGCGCGCCTTGGGGCGCGAGAAGTACACGTAGGGCTGCTGCGGCACCGTGGCGCCGCTGTAGTCGGCCTGGGCCTCGCGGTCGATGGCCTTGTCCCACAGCAGGGCGCGGCCGGCGCGTTGCTCGGCTTCCAGCGTGGGCTTCTTGGCCTTCAGGTCATTGATGAACTGCGTGACGTCGGAGGTGTAGGGCTTCCAGAACAGCGGCATGGTGACGGCCTCGGTTGGCATCAGGGACAACCCGTGAGTTTAAGGCCGCAGCCACCTGACCGAGCCTGCCGTCTGCTGCCCTTGCCCGCCAGCGTGGCAGCATGCCGGCCATGGGTACCGAAATCGAGCTGAAGTTCCGCATCCCCGCCCACCGCCTGGCCGCCGTGCGCAACGCGGTGGCCACCTGCACAGCCGTGGTCGAGCCGCTGGCGGCCGTCTACCTGGACACGCCCGGCCAGCACCTGGCTGCCGCGCGCATGGCCCTGCGGCTGCGGCGCGAGGGCGAGCAATGGGTGCAGACGCTGAAGGCCCAGGGTGCCAGCGCGATGCAGCGGCTGGAGCACAACGTGCCGCTGCCTGGCAGCCGCCAGCCGGCCCTGGACACCCACCGCCACGATGGCAGCGACGCCGGGCAGGCGCTGCACCACCTGCTGGCCCAGGCTGGCCACCCGCCGCTGCAGGCGCGCTACGCCACCCAGGTGAACCGCACCCGCCGGGTCTTGCGCAGCGGCGGCGCCGCCATCGAGGTGGCCCTGGACGAAGGCCGCATCAGCGCCGGCCGGCGCCGCCTGGTGGTCTGCGAGTTGGAGCTGGAACTGCTGTCTGGCCCGCCCGAAGCGCTGCTGGCCGTGGCCGGGCGCTGGGCCCAGCGCTTCGGCCTGGTGCTGGACGTGCGCAGCAAGAGCGAGCGCGGCCACCGCCTGGCCGCTGGCGAGGCGATGGGCCCGCCGGTGCCGCCGCCGCCGGCCCCGGCGGCCTGGAGCCGCGTTCTGGATGCGGTGCTGGCCAATGCCAGCCAACTGGCCGAGGGACCTTCTGAACCGGGCCACCTGCTGGCTTTGCAACGGGGCGTGCAGGCGCTGACCACATCGGGGCAGGCACGCAGCCGCCCCCTGCTGGCCGAAGCCCTGGCGGCCCTTCAGGCGGCATTGGCGTTGGCGCCCGACCCGGTGGCGCTGCGCTGTTTGCTGCAGGCGCCGGCCACGCAGCAGGTCTGGCTGGCCGCGCTGGCTGCGGGTCTGAAGACGGCCGAATGACGTCCTGCCCAGCCCGGTGCGGCTGTGAGGGCCATTGCGGCGTCAATGGTTGCAGCTGCAATTTTTGCTATCGTGCGCTGCATGACATTCGCACCCACCACTTCGCCGTCGCCCCGCTGGGCGGTCTGGGCCGTGCTGCTGGCCGCCGCCGGCACCTTTGCGTTGACCATGGGCACGCGTCAATCGATGGGCCTGTTTCTGGGCGACCTGAACACGTCCACCGGCCTGGGCCTGGGCCGCATCAGCCTGGCCTTTGCGTTTGGCCAGCTGTGGTGGGGCCTTACCCAGCCCTTTGCCGGCGCCATGGCCGACCGCTACGGCGCCGGCCGGGTGCTGGCCGTGGGGGTTGCGCTGGTGGCGCTGGGCAGCTTCATCACGCCGCTGATGACCAGCACGGCGGGGCTGGTGCTGGCCATCGGCGTGCTGGCCGCCGGGGGCGCCGGCATGGCCGGCCCGGCGGTGCTGATGGCGGCCACCACCCGGATGATTCCGCCCGAGCGGCGCGGCCTGGCCACCGGCATCGTCAACGCGGGCGGCTCGGTGGGCCAGTTCGTGATGGCGCCGATCGCCGGGGCACTGATGACCGGCCTGGGCTGGCAGGGCGCGATGCAGGTGTTGGCGCTGACCGTGCTGCTGGCACTGCCCGCTGCCTGGGTGCTGAGCGGTGCGCCGCCGGCGCCCGCCGCGGCGCCGGGCGCCACGCCCGCAGTGGCCATCGGCACCCGCCAGGCCGTGCGCGAAGCGCTGGCCAACCCCAGCTTTCGCTTGCTGGCCGCCGGCTTTTTCGTCTGCGGTTTCCATGTGGCGTTTTTGGCCACCCACCTGCCGGGCGTGATCGCCAGCTGCGGGCTGCCGCTGCAATACGGCGCCTGGGCGCTGGCGGTGCTTGGTTTGTTCAACATCCTGGGCAGCCTGGGCATGGGCTGGGCAATGAGCCACTGGCGCATGAAGTCGCTGCTGTCACTGGTCTACGCCGTGCGGGCGGTGGCGGTGCTGGTGTTCCTGCTGTCACCCAAGACCGGGCCAGTGCTGCTCACTTTTGCTGCGGTGATGGGCCTCACCTTTTTGTCCACCGTGCCGCCCACGGCCGGGCTGGTGGCCAAGTTCTTCGGCACGGCGCACATGGCCACCCTGTTCGGCGTGGTGATGCTGACCCACCAGGTGGGCGGCTTTCTGGGCGCCTGGCTGGGCGGCAAGGTGTTCGAGGCCACCGGCAGCTACGACTGGATGTGGTACGCCGACATCGTGCTGGCGGTGGGTGCGGCCCTGGTGCACCTGCCCATCCGCGAGGCGCCGGTGGTGCGCCCCGCCGTGGCGTGAGCGTCACACTGGCGCTTGCCGATCTGCACCTTGCGCACCTTGTGTACCTTCCAGCAGCGGGCGGGTGATGCTGGCCCGGCCCGTGGCAGCCGAGCACACAACGGGCGCCGTGCGCCGGTGCCCCCGTTCAGGTGGCGCGTGACCGGTTCTTCCAGTCGTCGATGGCCGGCACCAGGGCCAGCGCGGCCAGCAGCACCGCCAGCGGCACGGTGGAGACATAGCCCAGGTACTTGAAGCCCAGGGCCCCGGCGATGCCCCCGCCCAGAAAGCAGGCCAGCAAACCGGCCAGCACGGCCAGGCGCTCGCGGTCGGCCACCACATGCAGGGTGGGGTTGGGGTCGCGGTTCCAGTAGGCGAGCTTGCCCAGCTCGATGCCCAGGTCGGTGACGATGCCGGTCATGTGGGTGGTGCGGATCACCGACTGCGACAGCTTGCTCACCACCGCGTTCTGCAGACCCATGATGAAGCACAGCAGCACCACGGTGGCGGGCACCAGCAGCCCGTCGATTCGCGCCAGCCACGCCCCGAGCAAGCCGAAGCAGAGGATGAGCGCCGCCTCCAGCAACAGCGGCAGGGCATATTCGCTGGACAGGCGGTGGCGCCGGGCGTAGTTGACCAGCATCGCGCAGCACACCGCGCCCAGCAGGAAGGCCAGCACGCCCACCAGCCCGGTCAGCACCACGTGGCCGTGGCCCAGCACCAGGTTGTCGGACAGCGCCGACATCATGCCGGTGACGTGCGAGGTGTACTGCTGCACCGCCAGAAAGCCGCCGGCGTTGATGGCGCCGGCCACCGCCGCCAGCACCAGGCCCAGTTGCCGGTTGGCGGTGACGGTGCGTTGGCTGCCCACCAGAAAGCGCGCGTAGTTGGCTGGCATGGTGGAACTGTAGACCTGCCGGCGATTTGCTCAACGCGGCGGGCGTGGGGTGTGCCGCGGGTCGGTGGACATCGGGTTCCAGATCGGGCTGAAGGCAAAGGGGGGCGTGCCCGCTGCCCCGGATGCGTTCACCCGCACCCGCACCGCATGCATGCGCGGCTCGCCGAACACCTGCAGCCGCCAAAGGTTGGTGATGGGCTGGCCAGCGGCATTGAAGAAGGGCTGATCGGTGACGTAGTTGTGCGCGTCGCCATGGATCAGCAGCACCGGAAACGGCGCCTGCTCGGCCAGCGGCAGCAGGGTGTGGGCAATGCTGGTGAAAGGCGCGAGGATGCGCTGGCGATGCGGATTCACAGGGTCACTGCGGCGCAGCGATTCCGCCTGGGTGGCCACCACCAGTGCGCGGGCCTGGGTGGCGCGCGCAAACTCGAAGGCGGCGCGTAGCCAGGCGGCATTGGCGGCCTCGCGCGCAAGCACTTCATCACGCACGCTGGCCAGGGGCGCATCAGCGCCGTTGGTCTGGCCCACCGTGTGGAAGGTGGCAAACACCACGCCCCGGTGTGCCCAGCGCGCGTTTTCGCGGTAGCGGGCAAAGGCCGGCATCAAGGTGCTTTGGCGCTGCAAGGCAATGGGCCGCTGGCCCAGCGATTGGGCGGTGGCAAAAAAACGCTCGCGCAGTGCCTGAAGGCGCTCCAGCGGGTCATCACCGCGGCGGTTGCAGTCCAGCCAGTCGTTGTCGCCCGGGGTGTAGACCAGGGCGCTGGCAAAGCGCTGGAAGTGCTGCCATTGCAGGCGGTATTCGTCGTCGCTGCAGGCGGCCAGGCCGTCCTTGAAATCGCCCACGTGGATGGAGAACGGCAGTGCCAGGTCGTTGATCTGGTCGATCAGATGCCGGTAGGCCGGGCCCACCATGGTGTCGGGGCCGTAGGGCATGTCACCCAGGGCCACGAAGTCGAACGCATCGCCCGCCGCTGCCGGCCCCTGGGCCCAGGTACGTGCGCACGCACCGGCGGCCAGGGCGGCCAGGCCGGCCAGAGCGGCGCGGCGGTGCACCACGAAAGCGGGCTCAGCGAACCCGCATGCCGGGCTGGGCGCCGGGGCCGGGCTCCAGCACGAAGATGCCGGGCGTGGCCTTGTCGTCGGCATGGCTGGCGGCCAGCACCATGCCTTCGCTGACGCCGAACTTCATCTTGCGTGGCGCCAGGTTGGCCACCATCACGGTGAGCTTGCCGATCAGTTGTTCGGGTGTGTAGGCGCTGCGGATGCCGGAGAACACGTTTCTAAGGATGGGCCGGCCCTGCGGGTCGGGGCCTTCGCCCACGTCCAGCGTCAGGCGCAGCAGCTTGGTGCTGCCATCGACCAGCTCGGCGTTGACGATCCTGGCCACGCGCAGATCAACGGCGTTGAAGGCATCGATGCCGATCTCAGCGGCAACGGCTTCGCCGCCGGGCAGCGCGGGTGGGGGCGCTGCGGGCGTGGGCGGGGTCAGCAAGGCTTCCACCTTGGCCGCATCCACCCGCTGCATCAGGTGCTGGTAGGGCGCAATCTGGTGGTGGCCCAGGGCGCGGGCGGCGTCGGCAAACTGCATCGGCGGCACCTGCAGGAAAGCCTCCACCTGCTGGGCGAGCGCGGGCACGATGGGCTTGAGGTAAATGGTGAGCAGGCGAAAGGCCTCGATGCACACCGAGCACACGTCCTGCAACTGGGCGAGTTTGGCCGCGTCGTCGCCGGCCTGCTTGGCCAGCTCCCAGGGTTTGTGCTGGTCGACGAACTCGTTCACCCGGTCGGCCAGGGCCATCACCTCGCGCAAGGTCTTGGCGAACTCGCGCGATTCATAGCCCGTGGCAATCGCCTCGCGCTGGGCGCGCAGGGCATCGAGCAGGGTGCGGCCTTCCACGCCCAGGTCGGCCGACAGCCAGCCGCCGAAGCGCTTGCTGATGAAACCCGCGGCGCGGCTGGCGATGTTGATGTACTTGCCCACCAGATCGCTGTTGACACGGGCGATGAAGTCGTCGGGGTTGAAGTCGATGTCTTCGACCCGTGCGCTGAGCTTGGCGGCAATGTAGTAGCGCAGCCATTCGGGGTTGAGGCCCAGTTCCAGGTAGCGCAGCGGGCTGATGCCGGTACCACGGCTCTTGCTCATCTTGTCGTTGTTGACGGTGAGAAAGCCGTGCACGTGGATGGCGTCGGGCACCTTGCGGCCGCTGAAGTGCAGCGTGGCCGGCCAGAACAGGGTGTGGAAGGTGACGATGTCCTTGCCGATGAAATGCACCTGCTCCAGGTCGGCCTGGGCCAAGTAGGCATCAACCGCGGCGGTATCCAGCCCGCGCTTGGCGAACAAGTTGTAGAGCGAGGCCAGATAGCCGATGGGTGCATCGAGCCACACATAGAAATACTTGCCCGGCGCATCGGGGATCTCGATGCCGAAATAGGGCGCGTCGCGGCTGATGTCCCAGTCACCCAGGCCGGCCTTGCCGTTTTCGTCGCGCACGAACCACTCGCGCACCTTGTTGGCCACCTCGGGCTGCAGCTTGCCGTCCTGCGTCCACTGCTCCAGAAACTCGACGCAGCGCGGATCACTCAGCTTGAAGAAGAAGTGCTCGCTGGTTTTCATCACCGGCGTGGCGCCCGACAGCGCCGAATACGGGTTCTTCAAATCGGTGGGCGCGTACACCGCGCCGCAGTTTTCGCAGTTGTCGCCGTACTGGTCTTTGGTGCCGCACTTGGGGCATTCACCCTTGATGAAGCGGTCGGGCAGGAACATGCCCTTGTCGGGATCGAAGAACTGTTCGATCGTGCGCACCTCGATCAGGTCATTGGCCTTGAGCTGGCGGTAGATGGCCTGGGCCAGCGCGTGGTTCTCGGGCCCGTCGGTCGAATGCCAGTTGTCGAACGCGATGTGAAAGCCGTCAAGGTATTGCGCCCGGCCGGCGGCGATGCCCGCAACGAACTGCTGGGGCGTGAGGCCGGCCTTTTCGGCGGCGATCATGATGGGCGCACCGTGGGCGTCGTCGGCGCAGACGAAGTTCACCTCCGAGCCCAGCATGCGCTGCGCCCGCACCCAGGTGTCGGCCTGGATGTACTCCATCATGTGGCCGATGTGGAAAGCCGCGTTGGCGTAGGGCAGGGCAGTGGTGACGAAGAGCTTGCGGGGCATGGGGCCATCCTGGGAATTCAGCCCGCAATTCTAGGGCGCCGGGGTGGCCCATGCTGCAGGGCAGCAAGCCCTTGCCAGGGGGCGGGCAGGAGGCCTCCGATAGACTCGCGGCCAATTTCCGGGTCAAGCGCTGTGCGCTTGGCCTCTTCATCCTCTGCACAACCGTCTGCCGCCACCATGTCCGTCCTCACCGAAGCTTCCTTGCTCGACGCCCTGAAATCAGTGCTCGACCCCCACACCGGCAAGGACCTGGTGTCGGCCCGCCAGATCAAGAACCTGAAGATCGACCGAGATGGGGAATTGAGCGAGGTGGCCTTCGACGTGGAACTGGGCTACCCCGCCAAGAGCCTGTTTGCCGGCCTGCGGCGCCAGTGCGTGGCCGCCGCGCGCACGGTGCCGGGGGTGGGCAATGTCAGCGTCAACGTGGCCAGCAAGATCACCGCCCATGCGGTGCAGCGCGGCGTGCAGTTGCTGCCCGGGGTGAAGAACATCATCGCCGTGGCCTCGGGCAAGGGCGGCGTGGGCAAGAGCACCACCGCCGTCAACCTGGCGCTGGCCCTGGCCGCTGAAGGCGCCACCGTGGGTATGCTCGACGCCGACATCTACGGCCCCAGCCAGCCGATGATGCTGGGCATCAGCGGCCGGCCCGAAAGCCTGGACGGCCAGAGCATGGAGCCGATGCAGGGGCATGGACTGCAGGTCGCGTCGATCGGTTTTTTGGTCGACGCCGACCAGGCGATGATCTGGCGCGGCCCGATGGCCACCCAGGCGCTCGATCAACTGCTGCGCCAGACCAACTGGAAGGATGTCGACTACCTGATCGTCGACATGCCGCCAGGCACCGGCGACATCCAGCTCACGCTGAGCCAGCGCGTGCCCATCACCGGCGCCATCATCGTGACCACGCCGCAGGACATTGCCCTGCTCGATGCCAAGAAGGGCTTGAGCATGTTCGAAAAGGTGGGCGTGCCCATTCTCGGCCTGGTGGAAAACATGGCCGTGTACTGCTGCCCCAACTGCGGCCACACCGAGCACATTTTCGGCGCCGACGGCGGCAAGAAGATGGCCGAGCAGTACAAGCTGGATTACCTGGGCGCCTTGCCGCTGAACATGAGCATCCGTGAGCAGGCCGACAGCGGGCGCCCCACCGTGGTGGCCGACCCGGATGGCGAGATCGCCAACATCTACAAGGCGGTGGCGCGCCAGGTGGCGGTGAAGATCGCCGAGAAGGCCAAGGACTTCACGAGCAAGTTCCCGACCATCAAGGTCAGCAAGGACACCTGAGCACCGCCGCAGCCTGCGCGGGCAATGCCGTGCGGTCAAGGCCGTGCAGCCACTGCGGCGCGGGCCAGCCCTAGCGTTTCGGTGGTGGCGGGCAGCCACAGCGGCTCGGCCTGCGCGGCCCGGGCGGCCGCTTTTTCAGCGCTGACCAAGGCCAGCCGCACTTCGCCCCGGTCCAATTGTAGGCGGGCCAGGTTGTTCCAGGCCACCGCGCTGTCGTGGCGTTCGCCCATGGCGCTGAAGGCCACCGCAGCGCCCGGCAGGTCACCGGCGGCCTGCAGCGCGTTGCCCAGGCCGATGCCTGACACCAGATTGCCAGGCCAGCGCGCCAGCAGGCTGCGGTAGACCACGGCCGCTTGGGCCGGCGGGGCCGCCCGCTCGAAGCCGACGGCCGCCGACTGCGCCTGGGCTTCGGTCGCAGTGGCAGGCCATTGGCCCGGTGCCAGCGCGGTGATGGCCCAGTGCCCGCTGCGCGCCCAGGTGTGCTCGAAGGTGCGCAGCGACAGCCGCTCGCGCTGGATGGTGCCGCTGCGCAGCACCAGCTCGGCCGTGTCCAGGTCGTAGCCCACCAGCACCGCGTAGTGCCAGCTGGGCGCAAACGACAGGCCCAGGTTCTGCAGCACCACCACCGGGTTGCCGGCCGCCACCTCGCGCAACAGCGCGGACAGCTCACCCGGAAGCTGGGTGGCCACGGCACCGTAGCGCCGTGCGCCGGCGATCATTTCCAGCTGCAGGCTTCCTTCACGCGCGGGCAAAAACACGGCGTCGCCCAGGGCCAGCACATCGGCCGCCAGCCCGGCCTGCGCCAGCACCGTGGCCAAGGCCGCCGGGCCGCAGTGGTAAGGCGTCTGCGGGTAGAAGGGAACCGCCACCAGCTCATGCTGGCGGGGCAGATCGGCAGGGGTCTGCAGGGCCAGTGCTGCAGTCTGCGGCGGCATCGTGAATACCGCGCAACCCTGAAGCCCGCCAGCCAAGACCAGCACGCCCACCAGGCCGCCCAACTGTGCTGTGGCGCGCTGCCCTGCCCAACCCATCAACGCGAGCGGGTGAAAGGAAACACCTTGGTGAAGCCCAGGATGTCGGTCACCAGCAGGATGAGAAAGATCGAGAACAGCACGCCCAGCACCTCGCCACCGGCGGGGGCGGCGTCGATCTGGGCTGTCAGCTGCGCGGCTTCGGCATCGGTCAGCGCGTTCACACGGGCGCGCAACTCGTCGGGTGCCACGCCACGTGCTTGCAGGGCGGCGGCCAAGTCCTGCCGGTCGAGCGCGGCGTGAAGGCGCTGGTGGTTCACCGAACCGGCGGCAGCCTGCGCGGTGGCAGCCACCAGCTGCTCGGTGCTGATCGAGGTGGCCAGGGCAGTTTGCATCAGCCCGGTACTGGCCAGACAGACGGCGGTGACAAAGGCAACGCTGCGGCGGAAAGTGGTCATGTCAGGCTCCAGGGTTGAGGGATGGAGAACATCTTGCCCTAACGCAGTGGTCTCGTCTGTGCGGCATCGAACAGTCCGGTATGCGACGGTGTAGCAGCCGGGGTGCCGACACTCAGCCGGGCGCAGATTCCCAGGGCGGCAAATCGGTGCTCACGGTCTTGGTTGCCGCCTTCCTGGCAGACGAAGTGGGGGCTGTTGCGGTGGCTTCTACGGCGGCTGGCGCCGGGGTGGCTGCGCCGGGCACCGGTGCCGGCACGCCCAGTGCCTGCTCACCACCCAGGGCGTCGATCAGCTCGCCGATCATGGGCGCCAGTTCACCGGTTGCGATGGCCGCGTTGGCATCGAAGCCCTCGTCACCATCGGCCAGCCGGCCCTCGAACACGCCGTCGAGGAAGCTGATCTTCTTGAGCTGCAGACCCTCGGTCAGCACAAAGGACACACGGCCGTTCCAGGTCAGCGCCAGTCGGGTGGGGCGCTTGCCGGCGGCGATGTGCTCGCGGATCTCGGGCAGATCGAGCGCATGGCGGGCGTAGCGCACCACCGGCTTTTCGCCATCGGCGGCCTTGAGCTCCACATCGCGGTCGATGCTGAAGGGCGTGGGCGGCTCGCCGCTGACCAGCCAGTCGGCCATGGCCGCCTGGGGCGAGATGGCGGTGTTGATCAACTGGGCCGCCAGGCCTGGCAGCACCTGTGCCAGGGCTGTCAGCGTCTCGTCCGCGCGGCTGGCGCTGCCGGCGTCGATCACCAGCAATCGGGTGGTGGGCGCAATCCACACCTTGACTGCACCGCGCTTGGTGAAGGCCATGGGCAGCAGGTCGAGCAGGG
The DNA here is from genome assembly GCA_031411195.1 of Burkholderiaceae bacterium. Classification (GTDB taxonomy): domain Bacteria; phylum Pseudomonadota; class Gammaproteobacteria; order Burkholderiales; family Burkholderiaceae_C; genus Pseudaquabacterium. Next base: position 11,287 of record JANOAQ010000047.1, read on the forward strand.
CCTGGTCCTTGAGCTCGCGGGTTTCCTTCTTGCCAGGCTTGCGGCCGGTGGTCTTTTCGATGCGTTCGGCCAGGGCTTCGACCTGACGCTTGACCACCGAGCCGGGCACCAGCTTGGTTTCCACCATCAACTGCAGCAGCCACTGGCCGTCCACCGCCTCGATCAGCGGGGCGTGGTCCACATTGCGTGGCGCCACCCAGCCGATGGCGCGAGGCTGGGTGGCGCCGCATTCGACGAACCGGGCGCCGTCCAGCGCCGATTCGATGCTGGCCAGGGTGGGCTGCCACTGCGGCGCTAGCCGGTACACCATCAGGTTCTTGAACACGCTCGGCTCGTCCTCGGGTCAGTCAGGCAAAACCGCGCATTCTGCACTGGGCCGGCCCGGTGGCCGGCCACGGTCAGGCCGCTGCCGGGGCGGGCGTGCGGATCAGGTGGTCGAAGGCGCTGAGCGCAGCCTTCGAGCCTTCACCGGCGGCGATGACGATCTGCTTGTACGGCACCGTGGTCACGTCGCCTGCGGCAAAGATGCCGGGCACGCTGGTGTGGCACTTGGCGTCGATGATGATCTCGCCGAAGCGGCTCAGCTCCACCGTGCCCTTGAGGAATTCGGTGTTGGGCACCAGGCCGATCTGCACGAATACGCCCGCCAGCGGCAACCGGTTCTCGGCGCCCGAGATGCGGTCCTTGTAGGCCAGGCCGGTCATCTTCTGGCCATCACCGGTCACCTCGGTGGTCTGCGCGTTCAGATGGATGGTGACGTTGGGCATGCTTTTCAGCTTGTCCACCAGCATCTGGTCGGCCTTGAGCTGGTCGGCAAATTCGAGCAGCGTGACGCGCTTGACCACGCCGGCCAGGTCGATGGCGGCCTCCACACCCGAATTGCCGCCGCCGATCACCGCCACGTCCTTGCCCTTGAACAGCGGGCCGTCGCAGTGTGGGCAGTAGGCCACGCCCTTGGTGCGGTACTCGGCCTCGCCGGGCACGCCCATGTTGCGCCAGCGTGCGCCGGTGGCCAGGATCACGCTGCGGGCCAAAAGCCGCGCGCCGTTTTCCAGCGTCACGGTGGCGTGGCCGCCTTGCACCGCAGCGGGGTCGATCCTGGCCACCTTCTGCAGCGTGATGATGTCGACGCCGTAGTGGCGCACCTGGGCTTCCAGACCGGCGGCGAACTTCGGGCCCTCGGTCTCCATCACCGAGGGGTAGTTCTCGATACCCAGGGTGTCCAGGGTCTGGCCGCCGAAGCGCTCGGCCACGATGCCGGTGCGGATGCCCTTGCGGGCGGCATACACCGCCGCCGCCGCGCCGGCCGGGCCGCCGCCGATGATCAGCACCTCGAAAGGCGCTCGTTCATTGAGCCTGGCGGCTTCGCGCCTGGCGGCGCCGGTGTCGATCCGGGCCAGGATCTCGCCCACCTCCATGCGGCCGTTGCCGAAGATTGCGCCGTTGAGGAAGACGCTGGGCACGGCCATGATCTGGCGCTCGTCCACTTCCTTCTGGAACAGCGCGCCGTCGATGGCCACGGCGCGCACACGGGGGTTGAACACCGCCATCAGGTTCATCGCCTGCACCACGTCGGGGCAGTTGTGGCAGGTCAGGCTCATCCAGGTGTCGAAAGCGAAGTCACCGTCGAGTTGGCGGATCTGCTCGATCACCTCGGGCTCGACCTTGGGCGGGTGGCCGCCAGCCCACAGCAGCGCCAGCAGCAGCGAGGTGAACTCGTGGCCCATCGGCACGGCGGCAAAGTGAACACCCATGGCATGGCCCACGCGGGTGATCTGGAACGAGGGCTTGCGTTCGAAGTTGCCGTCGAAGCGCGCGCTGATCTTGGCCGGCGCCACGGCGGCGATCTCGGTGACCAGCTCGCGGATCTGCTGTGCGCCTTCCGACTCATCCAGGCTGGCGATCAACTCGATCGGCTGGATGATGCGTTCGAAGTAGGCAGCGAGTTGTGCCTTGATGCTGTCGTCCAACATGGCGGTGTCCTTTGTTGACGGAGTGGATGGGCGGAGTCGGTCGGACCCCGTTGACGGCCTCCGGCGCCAGGGTCGCGTTGGAGGCTGTCAGCGGGGCCTGAGCAGGTTGTCAGGCCGGGGGAAAGGGGCAGGCCGGTGGCCCGCCCCGTTCGCAGTCATGCTGGGGGCTTAGATTTTTCCGACGAGGTCGATCGACGGCGCCAGGGTCTTGGCGCCTTCCTTCCACTTGGCCGGGCAAACCTGGCCGGGGTGGGCGGCGGTGTACTGGGCGGCCTTGAGCTTGCGCAGGGTCTCCGACACGTCGCGGGCGATCTCGTTGCTGTGGATCTCGGCGGTCTTGATCTGACCTTCGGGGTTGATGATGAAGGTGCCGCGCAGGGCCAGGCCTTCTTCGGGGATGTGCACGCCGAAGGCATTGGTCAGGGTGTGGGTAGGGTCGCCCACCAGCGGGAACTTGGCCTTGCGCACCGCGTCGCTGGTCTCGTGCCACACCTTGTGCGAGAAGTGGGTGTCGGTGGTCACGATGTAGACCTCGGCGCCGGCGTCCTTGAAGGCGGCGTAGTTGTCGGCGGCGTCTTCGATCTCGGTGGGGCAGTTGAAGGTGAAAGCCGCCGGCATGAAGATCAGCACCGACCACTTGCCCTTCAGGGTCTCGTCAGAGACGGTGATGAACTCGCCCTTGCCGCTGCGGTTGACGAAGGCGGTGGTCTTGAACGGCTGGACTTGGGTGTTGATGATGGACATTTGGGGCTCCTGGGGAGTGGGTTGAAAGGTTGCGATGGATGGACTTTAGGTGCAGTGCAGCATTGCGTGGGTTGATTGAATCAAACACTACCATTGCAAAATGCTATTGACCGGGCGGTGTTTGGCCAGGCAAATATCTGGCCGGACAAATTCGCTGTTGCTGACCATCCCGGCCGGCCAGGGGGCTTGCCGGCTTCGCTCAGGAGGCTTGTTTATGCGCCCCGCCGGCAAGCCCCCTGCCCGGCCGAGCCGGTGGCACGGGAACAGCCCGAAGACCCAAGGCAGATCACCGCTGGCGTTGGTGCCAGGCTGATGCCGGGGTG
>JANOAQ010000048.1:0-10090 GCA_031411195.1 Burkholderiaceae bacterium
GGCCGGCGCGTTGCGCGGCAGCGTTCCAGAACATCGCGGACAGCGTCTCGCCTTCGACCACGATGTCTTCTCGCGGCTTCAGGTGACTGAGATCCCAAAGATTGCTCATGTTGTTCGTCGCTCGCGACTCAGCGCCAGTTCTTCTTTTTCTTCCAGCGCCGCTCGCCGCGCACGCCGGTTTCCTTCATGCCGAGGTAGAACTCGCGGATGTCGTCCTTCTCGCGCAGCACCTCGCAGCGGTCTTCCATCACGATGCGGCCGTTCTCGAGCACATAGCCGTAATCGGCTGCGTTGAGCGCCATGTTGGCGTTCTGCTCGACCAGCAGGATGGTGGTGCCGCGCTCGCGGTTGATGCGCACGACGATCTCGAAGATCTCTTTGGTGAGCTTGGGGCTGAGGCCCAGGCTGGGCTCGTCCAGCAGGATCAGCTCGGGCTGGGCCATCAGCGCGCGGCTGATGGACAGCATCTGCTGCTGGCCGCCCGACAGCAGGCCGGCATCCTGCGCCGTGCGCTCACGCAGGATGGGAAAGTAATTGAACACCTGCTCGATGTCGCGCGCGACGCCATCCTTGTCGCTGCGGGTGTAGGCACCCATCAGCAGGTTGTCGCGCACGCTCAGCAAGGGGAACACCTCGCGCCCTTCGGGCACATGAGCCAGGCCGCGGCGCACGATTTCGGCAGGGTCCTTGGCGGTGATGTCGTCGCCCTTGAACAGTACCGTGCCGCGTGTCGGGTCGAGCACGCCGGAGATGGTCTTGAGGATGGTGCTTTTACCCGCGCCGTTGCTGCCCAGCACGGTGGCGATCTCGCCCTTGCGAACCTTCAGGCTGACGCCGCGTATGGCCTTGATCGGGCCGTAGGCGCTTTCGACATTGGCCAGCGAGAGAAGTGGCGACCCCTCGCCCGACGGGTACGTCGATCGATCCCCCGAGGGGATGGCGGGCCGGCTTGGGAGTGGCCCGGCGCTCGCCCCGCCCTCGTCCTTGGACTGCATCTGGTTCATGCCGCCTTCCTCCGCAGCGACGACACATCGTCCACCGAGCCCAGGTAGGCCTCGATCACGCCGGGGTGGCTTTGCACTTCCACCGGGGTGCCCAGCGCCAGCTTTTCGCCCTGGTTCATGGCCAGCACGCGGTCGGACACGCGCGAAACCAGGCTCATGTCGTGCTCGACCATCAGCACGGTGATGCCCAGCTCGTTCTTGATGTCCTGGATCCACCAGGCCATGTCTTCGGTTTCTTCCACGTTCAGGCCCGAGGAGGGTTCATCGAGCAGCAGCAGCTTGGGGCCCGTGCACAGCGCGCGGGCCAGCTCGACCACCTTGCGCTTGCCGTAGGGCAGGCCGGCCACGAAGCTGTCGCGCAGGTGCTGCAAGTCGAGCAGTTCGATCACTTCTTCGGCCCGCAGGCGCGCCTTGAGTTCAGCCTCGCGCGAGGCTTTGGTGAAGAACAGGTTGCTCCAGAACCCGGCGCCTCGGTGGACGTGGTGGCCGATCAGCAGGTTCTGCAGCACCGTGGCGTTTTCGAACAGCTCGATGTTCTGGAAGGTGCGCGCGATGCCCAGCTCGGCAATGGCGTGCGGTGCCTTGTCGCTGAGCAACTGGCCCTCGAAGTGCAGCGTGCCGGTGGTGGGCGTGTAGATGCGGCTGATCAGGTTGAAGACCGTGGTCTTGCCCGCGCCGTTGGGGCCGATGAGGGTGAAGACCTCGCCGCGTTGCACGTCGAAGCTGACCTTGTTGACGGCCAGCACGCCGCCAAAGCGCACGCTGAGGTCGCGTGCACTGAGCAAGGGAGTCGTGTTGTCACTCATGGAGGTGTTTTGCATTGGGCGCTACCAAGCGAACGCCGCGGAACCGGCTTCGCCGGGCCGCTGGCGTTGCCCCCTTGAGGGGGCGGCCGAAGGCCGTAGGGGGTGGTCTCATTTCAGCCGCTCGCTCTTGGCATAGGACTTCTGCCGTTTGAACATGCCCCGGCGGTAGAACGGAAATAGCTGCAGCCAGGTACGCACCTTCAGCCAGCGGCCGTACAAACCCATGGGCTCGAACAGCACGAAGGCCATCAGCACCACGCCGTAGACCACTGACTGCAGGCCGGTGGCCTGGCCGATGGACGGCGGCAACCAATCCTTGCCCAGGGCGATCAGCTGCGGCATGGTGATCAGGAAGATGGCCCCGAGAAAGGCGCCATGCACCGAGCCGATGCCGCCCACCACCAGCAGCAGCAGCAAATCGACCGATTGCGCGATGCCGAACTGGTCGGGCGAGATGAAGCGCAGCTTGTGGGCATACAGCGCGCCAGCCAGGCCGACGATGGCGGCCGACAGCGAGAAGGCCAGCGTCTTGTAGCCCGCCAGGTGAATGCCCATGCTCTGTGCCGAGATCTCGCTGTCGCGGATGGCGATGAAAGCCCGGCCGGTGGCCGAGCGCAGCAGGTTGAGCACCGCCAGCGTGACCAGCACGCAGGTGCCCAGGGCGATGTAGAAGAAGGCTTCGGACGAACCCAGATCGGCGCCGAAGAACTGCGGCGATACCACCGAGATGCCGGCATTGCCCTTGGTGACGCTCTCCCAGCGGGCCAGCACTTCTTCGACGATGAAGCCGAAGCTGAGCGTGGCAATGGCCAGGTAGATGCCCTTGACCCGCAGCGCCGGCAGGCCCACCACCACGCCCACTGCAGCCGACAAGCCGGCGGCCATGGCCATGCTCAGCGGAAAGGGCCAGCCCATGGCCGACAGCACGGTCTGGGTATAGGCCCCCACGCCCATGAAAGCCGCATGGCCGATCGACGCCAGGCCGGTGAAGCCCGACAGCACCATCAGGCCCAGGCCGGCCACGGCATAGATCAGCACGAAGCTCAGTTGCGACAGCCAATAGTCGCCCGCCCACCAGGGCGCGGCCAGCATCACCATCATCAACAGGCCATACCAGAAGCCCTGCCCACCATGCTTGACGAGTTGCAAGTCCTGCGCGTAATCGGTCTTGAAGATGAATCTCATGGAGTCAAACCTTCTTGCGCATGGCGCCGCCAAACAAGCCGTTGGGCTTGACCACCAGCATCACCAGCACCACCACATAAGCCGCGATGTCCTTGAATCCTTCGGGCAGGTAGAAGCCGGCGAAGGCCTCGACCAAGCCGATCACCAGGCCACCCACGATGGCGCCGGGCAGGCTGCCGAAGCCGCCCACCACCGCCGCCGGAAAGGCCTTCAGTCCGATGAAGCCCATGTTGGCGTGCACGAAGGTGATGGGCGCCAGCAGCAAGCCGGCCGTGGCCGCCACCGCCGCCGACAGCCCCCACACCAGGCCGTTGATGCGGCGCACCGGGATGCCCATGTAATAGGCCGCCAGCTGGTTTTGCGAGGCCGCCTGCATGGCGATGCCCAGCTTGCTGTAGCGGAACATGAGGTACAGCACCAGGCACAGCACGGCCGTCATCGCGATCACGGCCACCTGCTCCAGGCTGATGACCGCGCCGGCCATCTCGATGACCTGGCCCTTGTAGGGCACGGCCAGGGTGTGGGTCTCGGTGCCGATCTCGGGGATCATCGAGATCAGGCCGCGTGCGGTGTAGCCCACGCCGATGGTGAGCATCACCACGGTGAACTGGGGCTGGCCCAGGATGGGGCGGATCACCGCACGCTCCAGCCCCACGCCCAGGGCGAACATGCAGGCCACCGCCGCAGGCGCGGCCAGCCAGAACGACCAGCCCAGCACCGTCATCATCACCAGGCCGCCAAAGGCGCCCAGCATCATCAATTCGCCCTGAGCGAAGTTGACGGTTTCGGTGGCCTTGTAGATGAGCACGAAGCCCAGCGCGATCAGGGCGTAGATGCAGCCGAGCGAGATGCCCGATATCAGCAGTTGCACAAAGGCCAAGCGGGTCTCCTGGGCGGGCGGGGGCCAGCGGGGTAAGTGGATCGAATTCCAGGCAGCAGGCTAGTTGGCAGCGCGCCGCCCGTCTTGTGTGTAGATGCTGCCAGGGTCGAAGAGCGCCACCAGACAGGGAAAGCCCCGGGGTGCGGGCCGTTGCTTTGGCCTCAGATCGGCTCGACCGTCACGCCCACTTCGGGCGGGACCAGGCCACCACCGCGGATCACGCCACGCAGTGGCGCCACATCGGCGTAGTCCCGGCCCCAGGCCAGGGTGACGTGGTCTTGCCCCACGGCGATGTTGTTGGTGGGGTCCAGCGCCACCCAGCCATGCATCGGGCACCATACTGCTGCCCAGGCATGGCTGGCGTCGGCACCGAGCAGGCGTGCCTGGCCTTCGGGCGGGTGGGTCAGCAGGTAGCCGCTGACATAGCGTGCCGCCAGGCCCAGGCTGCGCAATACGCCGATCATCAAGTGGGCGAAATCCTGGCAGACGCCCTGCCCTTGCGCCAGTGCCTTCAGGGCATCGGTGGCCACATCGGTGCTGTGGGGCTTGTAGAGCATGCGGGTGTGCACCCGGTCCATCAGGGCCAGCGCCCCATCCAGCAACGGCCGCCCGGCGGTGAACAGGTCGGCGCCATAGGCTGCCAACACCGGCGCGTGCGGCGCAAACTGGCTGGGCAAGACGAACTCCACCGCATCGGGCTGGGTGACACCGGCGCGGTAGCGCAGAGCCTGCACCACTTCTTCCCAGGGCGGGCTGAGGCTGGCGTGCAGGGCGGAGGGAGCCGCCAGCACCACCTGGAACCGGCTGCTGACAGTCAGCACCTCGTGCACCCTGGAATGCCCGAAGCCATGGCGCCAGTTGCCGAAGGCGTCGCGGCTCTCCTGCACGCTGCTGTCGGGTGGCGGGTCGATGTGCAATGTCCACCCCTGAACCTGCTGCACCTCGGTATTGCGCGGCCGCAACCATGCGCTGTGGTGGGCTACCTCGACCGGCCGGTCGTAGTGGTAACGGGTGTCGTGCTGAACGCGAAGTGTGCGGGGCCCGGTCGGTGCTGCCGCGAGCGGCGCGGGAGTCGGTGTGAAGGTCGGCGCGTTGGTCCGTGCAATCAATGGCGCGGTTGACGATGCCATCGGCAGCGTGGCTGGCAACTCGGGCACTCTTTCGACCTGCAGCCCGCCCTGGGTTTGCGATGTGGCCTCTGCGCCCTGGGTCTGGGCCTGGGCCGGCCCCGGCAGTTTCGTGGCGCCGTTCATTGCCATACCGTGCGATCGGCCGAATCGACGTGCACAAACAGGTGCCGGCCGATCGAATCAGACAGTTGCCGCGCCGAAACGCTGCAGGCCGTCAAGGCCGCTTCCAGTGCCCGGTGGCGGCCATCGGCGCCGGGCTCGGTCAGTTGCGCCAGGCGCCAGTCCTGCGGCTGGGGCAAGGCCCGTGCGACGCCCTCGGCCCAGGCCGGGTCGTGCCGCGCCAGCTTGCGCAGGCGGTCACGCATGGTGCGGGCCACCCAGGCCAGGCTGCGCGGATTGTCGGTATCGGCCACCAGCAGATGAAGCAGCGGCAGCACCTCGCGCCGACCTTGAAACTGCGCCCGGTAGGTGATCAGGCTGTCGAAGAGGCCCAGCAACAGGGCAAAACCATCGTCGGCCTCATGGACCTTCAGCTCGAAGCCCAGGGCCAGTGCATGCGACAACATGTCCAGGCGTTCTATCTGGCGGCCCACGCTCATCAGGCGCCAGCCATCGTCGCGGGTCATGCGGTCGGTCTGGGCGCCGGTGATGGCGGCCAGGTGGGTGGCTGCGCGGGCCAGCACGCCCAGCACATCGGGCGCAGGCACCTGGCCTTCACCCTGGCCCAGCACCGCTTGCAGGTGTTGCTCGAAGTGCTCGCCGACTTCATGGATCAACTTCCAGTGCTCGGGCGACAGCCGCTCGCGCAGGGCCTGGGCGCATTGGCGCAGGGCACGCAGGTTGTGCGCGACGCTGGTGGTAGACCCTCCGGCGGCCGAGGGTGCGCCAACCGGCGCCAGGCCATGCATCAGCGCACGTTCAAACAAGCGTGGTGCCTTCAACGCGCTGGGCACCGCCGCATCCACCAGGCCATGGAACCGGGCCAGCCTGTCGAGCAACTGCAATACGGGTTCGCTGCCTTCGCGCAGGGTTTCGAGCATCAGGCGTACCAGGCGCACGGCGTTCTCGGCGCGTTCGGTGTACCGGCCCAGCCAGAACAGGTTCTCGGCCGCGCGGCTGGTGACGGTGCGGTGCCAGCTGGCCAGCTCATCGGCGGTGAGGGGCTTGGGCAACATTGAGCTGCTGTCGACCACCCCCTGGGTGATGACCCAGGTGTCGACGCTGGCACTGCCATGCTGCATGCTCAACCATGGGTCGTGGGCGCTGCCGGGCCGGTCGCTGGTGCTGCCGGCCACCCGGGTGAGCGCACCCGGCAGCACCCGCCAACCACCCTGCCCGTCGGCCAAGGCGAACACCCGCATCACCGCCGCACGCGGCTGCAACTGGCCATCCACCCAGACCGGGGTTTCGCCAGGGCGCACATGCGCCTGCAGGGTGTAGGCCGCGCTATTGCGGTCGATGCGCAGGGCCAGGGCCTGGCGCTCGGCCTCGCTCAGTTGCGCGGCCACCTGGGGTCCGAAGCCACTGTCGGGGAAGGTGGGTGCCACCACGAAGTCAGCCAGCTTGTGGCGCTGCTGGCGCCATACCGCCGCCTCGCCACACCACCAGCTGGTGGATGCCGGCAGCTGCAGGTCTTCACCCAGCAGGCGCTCGGCCACGCCGGGCCAGAAGGCCGCCAGGCCCGGGCTTTCCAGCACGCCGGCACCGGGGGTGTTGGCCATCACCACTTCACCTGCGCGCAGCGCCTGCAGCAGGCCGGGCACCCCCAGCTGGCTGTCGGGGCGAAGCTCCAGCGGGTCGAGAAACTCGTCGTCGACCCGGCGCAGCAGCACATGCACCTGCTCCAGGCCGTGCAGTGTCTTGAGGTAGAGCTTGTTGCCGCGCACGGTGAGGTCGTTGCCTTCGACCAGGCTCACACCCAGGTAGCGCGCCAGGAAGACATGCTCGAAGTAGGTTTCGTTCAGCGGCCCCGGCGTTAGCAGCACGATGCGGCTGCGCTCACCGGCCGGGCTGGCGCGCACCAGGCCATCGAGCAGGCCCCTAAAGCTGGCGGCCAGGCGCTGTACCCGCAGGCCCGAGAACTGGTCATGGAACTGCGGCGCAATGATGAGCCGGTTCTCCAGCACATAGCCCATGCCCGACGGCGCCTGCAGACGCTGGGCCAGCACGCTGAAGCCGCCCTGCGGCCTGCGCGCCAGGTCGAACGCTGCAATGTGCAGGCCTGGCCGGTGGTTGGGCCACAGCCCATGGGCCGGGCGCAGGTAGTGCGGGTGGGCAAATATCAGCGACGCCGGCAGCAGGGCGTCGCGCAACAGGGTTTGCGGGCCGTAGACATCGGCCAGCGTGGCGGCCATCAGGCGGGCGCGCTGGATGACGCCCGCTTCGATCAGGGCCCATTCCTGCGGCTGCACGATGAAGGGCAGCAGTTCCAGGGGCCAGGCGCGTGCAGCGTCGGACCCTTCGGCGTAAACGTTGTAGGTGGCGCCGTCTTCGCGCACCCGGTGTTGCACCCGTTGCGCACGCGCAGCCAGGTCGGCCCATCCCTGGGTACCCAGCGTGTTGAAAAAGTCGCGCCAGTGCTCGGCCGGTGCATTGCTGGAACCACCGGCCGGAGCGGCCAGCCACTCGTCGAAGTGACCGGGCGTGCCGCGCCGCTTCACCGCGGCCACCAGATGGGCGGGCTCGGGCAGGTCGTCGTCGGCCAGCAGGCTGCTTTGCATGCCGGCATCATGCCCGCTCGGTGGCCGCTTGGGGCTTGGGCCCGGCGCCTTGGCGCGCGCGCCGGACGGCAGGTCCGTCAAGCTGTGCGCAAATCCAACGTGAACGGAAACTCCAGGCTGCGCTCAGGCTTGCCCACCACCATCTTGCCGGGGGTGTGGCCGATGGTGAAGAAGCGCGCCAGACGCCGGCTCTCGGCCTCGAAGGCGTTGACCGGGAAGGTCTCGTAGCTGAGGCCACCCGGGTGGGTGACGTGGTACTGGCAGCCGCCCAGGCTGCGCTGCATCCAGGTGTCGACCAGGTCGAAGGTGAGCGGCGCGTCGATGCCGATGGACGGGTGCAGCGCGGTGGGCGGCAACCAGGCGCGGTAACGCACGCCGGCCACGAACTCACCGGTGCGGCCGGTGGGCTGCAGCGGCACCGGCACCCCCTTGCAGGTGATTACATGGCGCGGGTTGATCAGGCCCGAGACCTTGACCTCGATGCGCTCGACCGATGAATCGACATAGCGCACGGTCCCCGCCGACGAGCCTTCTTCGCCCATCACGTGCCAGGGCTCGAGCGCGCTGCGCAGCTGCAGGTGCACGCCTTCGGCAGTGAGCTCGCCCACCTTGGGGAAGCGGAACTCGAAGTGCGGCGCAAACCATTCGGCCTTGAAGCCGAAGCCTCCGTTTGCCGCCTCGGCCATCTCGGCCATCACGTGCTCGAAGTCCTGCCACACGAAGGTGGGCAGCAAGAAGCGGTCATGCAGCTCGGTGCCCCAGCGCACCAGGTCCTGCTTGTAGGGCTGGTTCCAGAAGCGGGCCACCAGGGCGCGCAGCAACAGTTGCTGCACGATGGACATGCGTGCATGCGGCGGCATCTCGAAGGCGCGCAATTCCAGCAGCCCCAGGCGGCCGGTGGCGCTGTCGGGCGAGTACAGCTTGTCGATGCAGAACTCGCTGCGGTGGGTATTGCCGGTCAGGTCGACCAGGATGTTGCGCAGCGTGCGATCCACCATCCAGGGCGGCATCTGCTGGCCGTACACCGCCTTGTTCTTCTCGATCTCGGCCAGGGCGATTTCCAGCTCGTAGAGCTGGTCGTTGCGGGCTTCGTCCACCCGCGGCGCCTGGCTGGTGGGGCCGATGAACAGGCCGCTGAACAGGTAGCTCAGGCTGGGGTGGTTGTGCCAGAAGGCCAGCAGGCTGCCCAGCACATCAGGCCGGCGCAAGAACGGGCTGTCGGCCGGGCGGGCGCCACCCATCACGAAGTGGTTTCCGCCACCAGTGCCGGTGTGACGGCCGTCGAGCATGAACTTCTCGGTGGACAGGCGCGCCAGCCAGGCCGCGTCGTATAAAAATTCAGTGCGCTCGACCAGCTCGGTCCAATCACTGGCCGGGTGGATGTTGACCTCGATCACACCCGGGTCGGGCGTGACGGCCAGCACCTTCAGGCGCGGGTCGCGCGGAGGCGGGTAACCTTCGAGAACCAGGGTGATGCCCTGGGCAGCGGCCGTGGCTTCAATTGCGGCCAGCAGCTCCAGGTAGTCTTCCAACGCCTTGAGCGGCGGCATGAAGACATACATCACGCCGCTGGGCTCACCCACTTTTTCGGCCTTGGGGCCATTGGCGCGGCGGGGGTCGCGCACCTCCACCACCAGTGCGGTGCGGGTGATCCAGCCGGCCGATTCACCACGTTCGGGCGCACGGCTGGTGTCGGGCTGGGTGACGCTGGCGCTGGCCGTGCCGCGGCCACCGGCGGCCGATGCGGGAGCGCCCACGCCTGAGGCTGCACCCAAGGCAGCGCCCTGCCCGGCCGACGCGCTGGCCACACCCGGCCCCGCCACCGGGCCCCTGGCCTGCAGCGCCACCACGCCGCCTTCGGCAAAACCACCGCCGATCACATGCGCGGCGTATTGGCTGCGGATGGACGCGGCCGCCGGCAAGGCCTCGCGCGGCGAGAAGGGGTCGCTCTCGATGTGGTACGGGTAATCGGTGCTCTTGACCCAAGGCAGGCTGTCCAGCGGCAGGCGGTAGCCCATGGGTGAATCACCCGGATGCAGATACATGCGCTCGTCACGAAAGAACCACGGGCCGGTCTGCCAGCGGCTGCCTTCGAGTGCGGGCGCCCCGTCGAGGCCCGGCTGGCCTGCCCGGCCGCCCGAAGGGCCAGCGCTCCCCTCGGGGGGCAGGCGCCGATCTGCGGCGTCTGGGGGGCTATCTTCCGTGCGCTTGAGCGGCAGGGCAAAGCCCACCGCATGCGCCAGGCCCTGGTCGAAGATGCGGCGCAGGCGGATGCGCTCCATCTCGTCTTCGAGCTTCGATTCGAAGGGGTCGACATTGACCGGCAGCCGGCGCTCGCGCCACAGGTGGTACCAGGTGTCTTCGT
>JANOAQ010000049.1:0-5673 GCA_031411195.1 Burkholderiaceae bacterium
AGTTGACGAAGGAGAGAAGCAAGGATGCGCCGCTTGCGGCGGATCCTTACAAGTCTGCGCAACGCGCGGGCTTGTCGTGGAGCATCTCGCGATTCAAGGGGCTGGGCGAGATGAGCGCCGAGCAGTTGTGGGAGACCACGCTCAACCCCGAGACCCGCCGCTTGCTGCCGATCGCCTGGGGGCTGATGAGCTTTGACGACACGGTGATCAGCTTCACCAAGCTGATGGGCAAGGGCGAAGCCGCTTCACGGCGTGAGCTGATGGAACTGCACGGCGACGCGGTGGACGTGGATGTCTGACAGCCTGCCGGCCCTGCGGGTCAGCTTGCGGCCCACGCTGCTGAGCGATCTGGACTTTGTGATCCAGGTCGAGACCGACAGCCACAACCTGCCCTTCATCACGCCCTGGGACCGCACGCAGCATGAGGGCGCGGTGCGCTTTCCGGACTTTCGGCACTTCATCGTCGAATCTGGCACGGGTTATGCCCCCACCGGCTTTGTCATCCTGCAAGGCTGCCGCAACCCGCACCGCAGTGTTGAATTGAAACGCCTGGTGCTGAGCCACGATGGGCAGGGCCAAGGGCTGGGGCGTGCATGTGTGCGGGTGCTCAAGCAGATGGCCTTTCGCGATCTGCATGCGCACCGGTTCTGGCTGGATGTCAAGCAGTTGAATACCCGGGCGCAGACGCTGTACCTGAGCGAAGGTTTCGTCGAAGAAGGGCGCTTGCGGGAGAGCGTTCGACTCACTGGCGACGCTGCCGATGGCTACGACAGCCTGATCGTGATGAGCCTGCTGGACCGGGAATATCAGGCGCGAGTGGCGATGGGGTTGGAATCGGATTGACGGTTTGATTCGCTCTCGCCAGTCGCTTTGGCACTGCTGCGAGCGCGGCGGGGCGGCCTGCCCTGTTTTGCTCCATGTCCCCCGCCGTCCTTGGGCGGGCTCCTCTTTTACTTGCCAAAAACTGGGCACCCCCCCCCGCCCCGCTACAACCACCGCGGTGCCAATGGGTATTGAAAGCGTGGAACACCGCCTCAGTGGTTGGGCCGAGGGCGCCGGGTAACCGGATGACGCAGGTAAAGACACCGTTGTGTTTGTCAAGCGCTCGCGGACTCCAAATGGCCTGCATTGAAGGGCTTGCCGGATCGCAGCACGCCATAGGCAATGGCCAGCAGCTTGTGCATGCAGGCCTCCACGATCACCTTGCCTGGCTTGTTCTGTGCCTTCAGCCGGTTCCAGAACACAGCAACCAAGGGGTTGAATCGCCCCGCCACCATCGCCGGGAAGTACAGCGCCTGCTTGAGCGCCGTGTGCCCCATCGGATGTGTCCCCCGGTGCTTGTTCAACGAGGTGCCCGATTGCTTGATCATCGGCGCCAGCTTGGCATAGGCGATCAGTGCCTTGACCGACTTGAACCGCTCTGGCCTTCCGATGTAGGCCAGCAATTGCGGGATCGTCTTCTCGCCCAGGCCGGGAACTGTCTGCAGCAACTCGCCGCGCCGCTTGAGGTCCGGGTCGTCGTCGATCGTCTTCTCGATCTGCTTGCGCACTTGCGCGATCTCGCCGTCCAACTCGGCAATCAACTTGACGATGGACCCGCGGACCGACTCGTGTGCCACCTCCAGTCGATTGCACTCGGCCTGGCGCATCTGCTGCAGCGTCTCCAGCCGCCCCACCAGCGCTTGCAGGGCGCGCACACCGGGCGTGGGTGCCTCCCACCGATCGGGCTGCTGCACCTGGCAGAAGCGCGCCAAGCACTTTGCATCGGCGTCGTCGGTCTTGTTGCGGACCATGTTGCCTTCGGCAAAACGCTTGAGCCGCAGCGGATTGACCACCGACACCAGCACGCCTTGGTCATGCAGGAACAACGCCAGCGCCTCGTGGTACGCGCCCGTGGCTTCCATGCACACATGCACGCCTGCATGCCCGTCAGGCACCTGGGCGTTGAGCCACAGCAGCAAGGCCTTGAAGCCAGCCTGGTCGTTGCTGACGACCTTGAAACGAAACTTCCCTTGCAGATTCAGCAAGGCCACATCGAGCTTGTTCTTGCTGACATCGACACCCAACGAGATCGCCATGCGCGCACCGCCTTCCTGAACTAGAGGCTCGCTGAATTCGACATGCGCACCCTAATATGCGGGGTCATCGCCCACCACCGGCAGGCAACGCCCCAAGACACCGTTCGAGCTACAGCGTCGAAACCGCCCGGTGCCTCAGTCTTTACCGCGGGCTTGAAATCCCAAGGGGGAGCACGAGGTCAACCAAGCGGGCTCCCTTCAGCGCGACGGGAGCGTGTTCAGAATATTAGGAGGAGCCGTCGTCTGTCTAGACGGCGGCGGGGGACACGGAGCAAAGCAGGGCAGGCCGGCCCGACGCGCTCGCAGCCAAGTTTGAGGGTCGTGGCCCGAACCTCAAGCCCGCACCTTCTTGCCCTTCAACACCACCTGATTGACGTTGACAGCAGCGGGCGCCGTGCCTGGTTCGTCAAAGGTGACCCGCTGGTTCACGCGGTGGTGCGGCCAGTAGTCGGCCAGGGCGTAGTGCTGGGTGCTGCGGTTGTCCCACACGGCAATGCCGCCCGCTTCCCATTGGTGGTGCACCATGAACTCGGGCTTTTTCATCCACTCGAGCAAGAAGTTGAGGATGGCGCGCGCTTCATGCCGGTCCACGCCCTGGATGTTGCGCGTGAAATCAGCGTTGACGAAGATGCATTTTCGCCCTGTATCCGGGTTGATGCGCACCACCGGGTGCACCACCGGCTTGAAGGCCTTGATGGCGGCGACCAGCGCCTCTTCGCTGCGCTGACCCAGGGCTTCCCGAAAGCCCGACACCTCCCAGCTGTGCACCGCCGTCAGCCCCTGCAGGTACTTCTGCATTCCAGGTGACAGCCACTCGTAGGCCTTGCTGGTGCTCATCCAGCAGGTGTTGCCACCGGCCGGCGGCGTCACGGTGATCTGAATGGCCGTGCCCAGCGGCGGCTGGGCCTTCCAGCTGATGTCGGTGTGCCAGTTGTCGATGCCGGGCGGGCGGTCCTTGTCGGAGACGATCATCTCCACCTCGGGCGCACCGGGCTTGCGCTCGAAGTACGAGCCCGACGAGGTCGGGCCGAACACATTGGCCAGCGCCACGTGCTGGGCCGGCGTGATCGCCTGCGGCTTGAAAAAGATCACTTCGAAGTCGAACAAGGCCTGGCGCAACTCGGCCTGCACCGCCGCACTCAGCGCTTGGGTCAGGTCAACGCCTTCGATCCACGCCGCAAAGTTGGGCATGCGCGGCACCGGGCGGATGTGCCTGTAGCGCTTGGCGATGTTGATCAGTTTGAGCGGTCTGGTATTGGCCACGGTGTTCTCATTGAAGATGCTTGGATCAACGGCCCACCAGCGACATCGCGATCCAAGGTTGCCAGGCGATGACGGCCAGGCAGCCCAGCATCAGCACGATGAAGGGCACGGCTGCAATCACCAGCTCACCGAACTTGCGCTTGAAGGTGGACATCGCCACCAGCAGGTTCAGCCCCACTGGCGGTGTGAGGAAGCCGATCTCGAGGTTGACGATCATGATGATGCCGAACAGCACCTTGTCGTAGCCGTAGGCCACGGCCAGTGGCGCCAGCAGCGGCCCCAGGATCAGGATGGCCTCGCCGCTGGTCATCAGGCAACCGACGATGAGCAGCAGCACGTTGACGATCAGCATGAAGGCCAACGGGCTGTTGGTAAAGCCCTTCATCACCTCGACCATCATCATCGGCACGCGGTGTTCGGTGAGCACCAGGTTCAGGCTGAGCGCTACGGCCAGCAAGGGAAACAGCGTGCCGCCCAGCTTGGACGCGTCGAGCACCACGTCGTAGAAGTCCTTGGCCTTGAATTCGCCGTGGATGAAGGTTTCGACCACCAGCGCGTACACCAGAGAAACCGCCGCCGCCTCGATGGCCGAGAAGTAGCCGCTGTAGATGCCGCCCAGCAGGATGATGGGCATCAGCAGGGCCCAGATGCCCTCACGCAATGCCTTGCCGACCCGCAGAATGTCGAACCGCTTGCGTGGCAGCGCGCGATTCACCCACATGGCGTACAGCGCAAATACCAGCAGCAAGAGCAGCCCCGGGCCGACGCCGGCGATGAAGAGCTCGGTGATGGATGTTTCGGTGACCAGGCCATACAGGATGAGCGGGATCGAGGGCGGGATGATGATGCCCAGGGTGCCGCCGGCCATCACCACGCCCAGCGAGAAGCGGCTGGTGTAGCCGCCCTCCAGCATGGCCGGCAGCATCACCGTGCCGATCGCCAGCATGGTGACGATGGACGAGCCCGAGATGGCCGCAAACACGCCGCAGCTGAGCACGCAAGCCACGGCCAGTCCGCCGGGCAGATGCTCGGTGAGCGAGGCGGCAATGCCGATCAGACGCTTGGCGGTGCTGCCCTTGGTCATCACGCCGCCGCACAGGATGAACATCGGGATCGACAGGATGAGCTCCTTGTCGAGCGAGATCCACATGTCTTCGAGGATGTAGTCGAGCTGGCCCTTGCCCCAGACGATGTGCACCACCGCCGCCGCCGACAGCAGGATGACCAGCAAGGGCTGGCGCAGCGTGAGCAGCAGCAGCACGACAGCCAGCAATGCCAGGGCGCCGGTCATTCTTGATACTCCGGTGGCACGGGGCGCGTGGCAGGCCACAGCGCAAAGACGAAGTAACGCAGCGCCGCCGAGGCAAACCCGATCGGTATGGCCATCTGGATGGGCCAGGCCGACACGTTGATCACCGCCGCCAACACGCCCGAGGCCTTGGATGCCAGCACGAACTGGATGCCGTACCAGGTGACGCCCAACAAGAACAGCCCGGTCACTAGATCGGCCAGCCGATCCACCTGCGGTGACCAAGCCGCGGGCAGCCACTTGAAGCCCAGCCGGGGCACCAGGTGCACGCCGGTGGCCGTGGCGATGCCGATGCCGCAGAACGAGCCGATCACCAGGGCAAATACCGCCAGCTTCTGCGAGCCGAACAGCCCTGTGGCCCCCACCTTCTGGCCCAGCAAGGTCATCAGCGGGCCGTAGAACTCACGCCCAAGCACATCGACCACCAGCACAGCAGCGATGAAGGTGAAGGCCAGCACGGCGATCCAGCACTCCAAGCGATGCCACGCGTGCAGCACGCGCAACAGGCCATCGGGCGGTGGATTAGCGGACGCTGCGCCCGCCAGGGCAGGAGTTGACATCAAGTTCAACCTGTTTAAGGCGTGCCGGATGGGCACCGGATGGGGAAGGTGATGCCCGCCGCCAGCCACGCGCCGGGTTTATCAGCGCGGCAAGGACTTACTTGGCGGCCTCGCAGGCCTTCTTGCCCGCTTCCATCACCACCAGCAGCTTCTCGGCCGCCGGGCCCAGGTCCTTGGCGATGTCCAGGTACAACGGGCCCAGGCCCTTGCTCCATTCGGCCAGTTGCTCGGGTGTGGCTTCGTGCACCGTGCCGCCGGACTGTTTGTGTGCGGCGGTCAGTGCGGTGTCCACCCCCCGGATCTCGGCACGCAGGGTGCTGACAGGCACCTTCTGGATGGCGCGGTCAAAGCCGGCCTTGGCCTCGGCCCCGACCTTGATGCGGCAGTTGAAGGTGTGGTTGACGCTGTCTGGTTCAACCAGGGGCAGGTCTGCTGTGCTGGAACGCGGCTGCTCGTGCAGGAT
>JANOAQ010000050.1:0-9640 GCA_031411195.1 Burkholderiaceae bacterium
CGCGGCCTGGTTCAGGGAGGCTTGTGATGGCCACGATTGGACGACGCGCCTACGCCGAGATGTACGGCCCTACCGTAGGCGACCGCCTGCGCCTGGCCGACACCGCCCTCGTCATCGAAGTGGAAGACGACTACACCCTGCGTGCAGGCGGTTACGGTGAAGAGGTCAAATTTGGCGGCGGCAAGACCATCCGCGACGGCATGGGCCAGAGCCAGGTGCCCAACGGCCCCGGCGCGCACGAGGCCTGCGATCTGGTCATCACCAATGCGCTGATCGTCGACCACTGGGGCATCGTCAAGGCCGACATCGGCATCAAGTGCCAGCGCATCGTGGCCATCGGCAAGGCCGGCAACCCTGACGTGCAGCCAGGCGTGGACATCGTCATCGGCCCGGGCACCGAGATCCTGTCGGCCGAAGGCCTGATCGTCACCGCCGGCGCGGTGGACACCCACATCCACTTCATCTGCCCGCAGCAGATCGAAGAAGCGCTGATGTCGGGCGTCACCACCATGATGGGTGGCGGCACCGGGCCGGCCACCGGCACCCTGGCCACCACCTGCACCCCCGGGCCCGAGAACATCCGTTTGATGTTGCAGGCGGCCGAGGCCTTCCCGATGAACCTGGGCTTTCTGGGCAAGGGCAATGCCAGCCGGCCCGAGGCCCTGTTGCAGCAGGTAGAGGCCGGCGTGGTGGGCCTGAAACTGCACGAAGACTGGGGCACCACGCCCGCCGCCATCGACAACTGCCTGAACGTGGCCGAGCAGCACGATGTGCAGGTGTCGATCCACAGCGACACCCTCAACGAGAGCGGCTTCGTCGAAGACACCGTGGCGGCCACGAAAGGCCGCACGCTGTGCGCCTTCCACACCGAAGGCGCGGGCGGTGGCCATGCGCCCGACATCATGCGCGTGGTGGGCGAGAAGAACTTCCTGCCCAGCAGCACCAACCCCACCATGCCCTACACCGTGAACACGGTGGACGAGCACCTGGACATGCTGATGGTGTGCCACCACCTGGACGCCAGCGTGGCCGAAGACCTGGCCTTTGCCGAAAGCCGCATCCGGCGCGAAACCATCGCCGCCGAAGACGTGCTGCACGACCTGGGCGCAATCAGCATGTTCTCAAGCGACAGCCAGGCCATGGGCCGGGTGGGCGAGGTCATCATCCGCACCTGGCAGACGGCGCACAAGATGAAGGGCCAGCGCGGCGCGTTGGCGGGCGACACGCGGCCTGGAGGGCTGCCTGCCGATTCCTCGCGCAACGACAATTCCCGCGTCAAGCGCTACATCGCCAAGCTCACCATCAACCCGGCCCTCAGCCACGGCATCGCGAACGAGGTGGGCAGCCTGGAAGTGGGCAAATGGGCCGACATCGTGCTGTGGAAGCCGGCCTTCTTCGGCGTCAAACCCAGTGTGGTGCTCAAGGGCGGCTTCATCGCCGCCGCCGCCATGGGCGACCCCAATGCCAGCATCCCCACGCCGCAACCGGTGCACTTTCGGCCCATGTTCGGCGCCTTCGGCAAAGCGGTGGGCAGCACGTCGCTGACCTTCGTCAGCCAGGCCAGCCTGGCCAACGGGGCGGCACAAAGTTACGGCCTGGCCAAGCGCCTGGTGGCCGTGAAGGGCAACCGCAGCGTCAACAAGAGCCACATGGTGCACAACAACGCCTTGCCGGTGATGGAGATCGACGCCCAGACCTACCAGGTGCGCGCCGACGGCGTGCTGCTGACCTGCGAGCCCGCCAGCGTGCTGCCGATGGCGCAGAAGTACTTTTTGTTCTGACGACCATTTGTTCTGGGAAATCTCGCCGGGCCGAGCCAAAATGCCGGCATGGACCGCGTCGTCAACAAGGTAAAGGGCAACCAGCAGGCCGCTGCCGACCTGGCCTATTGGCTGGCCCGGCCGATGGCTGAACGCATTGCCGCTGTTGAACTGCTGCGACAGCAAGCCTTTGGCGCCCCAGCCCCCAGCGATGCTGAACAGCGACTTCAAAGAGTTTGCCGAGTTACTCAACGCCAACGCGGTTGAGTACCTGGTGGTCGGCGGCTATGCGCTGGCAGCGCATGGGCATCCGCGCTACACGGGCGACATCGACTTCTGGGTGTCGCCAGCGCCCGCCAACATTGAGCGGCTGCTGACGGCACTGAAGGCGTTTGGCTTCGGCTCGCTGGGGCTGGCGGCCAACGACTTTGACGCCGACACCGTTATCCAGCTCGGGCAACCGCCGCGCCGCATTGACTTGCTCACCAGCATAGACGGCGTGGATTTCGCCAACTGCTGGGCCCGTCGTGAAACGGTGGCCCTTGGCGGTCTGGTCTTGCAGCTGATCGGCCTGGACGACTTCAAGGCCAACAAGCGCGCGGCCGGGTGCCTGAAGGACTTGGCCGATCTGGAGGCCCTGGGCCGCCGGGATCGACCGGATTGAAGGGCCTTGGCCGGCTTCCCCGGCCGCTGTCAAAACCCCAAGGTCAGACTGGCCAGAGGCGCTAACCTTGTGCCCAAGCTTGGCGAACGAAACTTTTCTGAAGCGCATCAACAACTTGCGCTGCGCTGCGCTGCGCAGTGTCAAACTGGCAAGTTTTTCGACAGCGTTGTGATCAACGCGGCAGCCGTCAACAGGTCGCCAAGGATGGCGTTAAATGAGACCGCGCCTGCACAGGTGGCCAACCGCTACCTGCAAGCCGGTTCAGCGCGGCGCGCTGGCGGCCGGCGCTGCCACCACCTGCAGCCGCGCACCTGGCGCGGTGCGGGTCAGCACCACCAGCCGCGCATCGGTCAGGCTGCCCTGGCGGCTTTGGGCCTGCCACAGGTAGGCGGCGTCTTCCCAGCCGTCGCCGTCGATGTCACCGCGTGCCAGCGGCGTCAGAGTGATCTGCCAGGCCGCCGTGCGCAGGCCCAGTTGCCCTTGCGGTGAGGTGGTGGCCGGTGCCACCGGCGTACGGTTGAAGCGGGCCACACCACTGGCCTGGCCCAGGTGCCGCCCGGATGCCATCAGTTGCGACTGTTGCTGCGGTGACGGCGTGGGCCACAGCACGCCGGGATAGACCCGGGTGTCGCGCAGTTGGTTCAGATCGACCGGCAGGGCACTGCGCTGAGCAGGGCGTGCGGCGGCCAGCCAGGCCATGGCCTCGCAAGGCACGGTCTGCAGCAGCACCACCCGCCAGGCGGCGTCGTTGTCGCTGCCCACGGCGGCGGCGCGGTTGTCAAGCCAATCCTGGCAGTGGCGCAGTTCAATGCGGGTGGTGTTGCCATCACGGCGCACGCGCAGCGGCAGCGGGTCTTCAAACAGGCGAGTGAAATCGGCCGTCGTGGGCAGCGCGGCGGTGATGCGCAAGGCTGGCAGTGCGGTGGGCGACGGCGGCTGTGTCGCCGCCGGTGCAGCATTGGCCGGCAATGCCGGCCCGGCGGCCCGGGATGCGGCCATCGGCAGTGCGGCGGCGGCAGCGGCAGCGGCAGCGACGATGGCCAGGCGCACCAGGCTGGGCCGCATCAGCCCGCCGCCGCCAGAAACTGCGCGCGGGTCCAGTCGTTGCGCTCTTGCGAGGGACCGTTGCGGTGCGATTCAGCCGCCGCGCGCTGCCAATCGCCCTGGACTACCGCAGCCTTCAGGTTCCTGTAGAGCAGCAGGCCGTCGGTGCCCAGGTTGTAGGCCATGTCCAGCAAGGCGGCCTTGGCCGCTGCGGGGGCGTTGGCATAACCCGGCAGGCGGGCGCGCAAATCGGCCTCGAAGCCGTCGACCGTGATCTTGAGCAACTCGTCGACGGCGACATCGGTCAGGTCGAGCGCGGTGAACTTGCGGTAGCTGCCCGCCAGTTTGCCCTTGGGCTGGGCCAGCACCGCACGGAAGTCGGCGGTGATCTCGGCCGGCGAGGCCCGCACGCCATCACCGCGCCGCACGAAAGGCAGCTTGAGCGCCGCCGCCTCGCTGCGCAGCATCTTGCCCACGCCCACCGTCACCAGGCCTTTGGTGTCGAGGTACATGTGGGCGATGCGGCCCTCGAAACGGTCGAAGTCCCGCACGATCTCTTCCCAACTCAACTCGCTGCTGACGGCCATGGCGCTCTCCTTGGTGAAAGGGTCGGGGGCATCCCCATGCCGGCGCAGTGTGCACGAGCAGTGGACAATCGGCATCCCCACATTGAAGCTTTCGCCATGCCCCTGCTCAACGTCAACAAGCTCATTGCCCAGGGCCGCGGCCTGGCCCCCGTGCTGGTGCGCCGCGCCGCCGAGGTGGCACTGGATTGGGATGTGCGCCAGAAAAGCCGCTTCGACGCCACCGACAGCCAGGGCCGGGCGCTGGGCGTGTTCTTGCCGCGCGGTACCGTGGTGCGGGGCGGTGATGTGCTGGTTGCCGAAGACGGCTCGCTGGTGCGCGTGCTGGCCGCCCCGCAGCCGGTGCTGGTGGTGCGCGCCTGCGCCGAGCACGGCACGCCTTTTGATCTGCTGCGCGCCGCCTACCATCTGGGCAACCGCCATGTGGCGCTCGAACTGAAACCCGACCACCTGAAGCTGGAGCCCGACCACGTGCTGGCCGACATGCTGCGCGGCCAGCACCTGATCGTGCATGAAAGCAGCGAGGCCTTCGAGCCGGAAGGTGGCGCCTATGGCCATGCCGGGCACGGCCACCACGGGCATGCGCACAGTGGCCACGTCCACGACCACGGGCATGACCATGGCCGTGGGCACCCTGCGCCGGCGCCAGCCGTGGCCGTGAAGATCCCCGTGGTGGCCGCGCCCGTGCCACATGTGCACGGCCCTGGTTGTGGGCATGACCACGGACACGACCATGGTCACGCGCACGACCACCAGCACGGCCACAAGCACGGCCACAAACACTGAGCACCATGCCCCGTGTGCGCCCCGCCGCCGTTGCCCTGCCCGCGCCGGCCCTGCTGCAGTTGATGTGGCTGGCCTCGCCGGCCTTGCCGGTGGGCGGCTTCAGCTACTCAGAAGGGCTGGAATCGGCGGTCGATGAAGGCCATGTGCACGACGAAGCCAGCGCAGCACGCTGGTTGCAGGGCCAACTGCACCTGAGCCTGCAGCGCGCCGATCTGCCGCTGCTGGCCAGCGCCATCAAGGCCTGGCAGCGCGGAGACCTGGTGCGCATCACCGCCCTCAACGACTGGGCCTTGCAGACCCGCGAAACACGCGAGATGCGCCAGCAGGCCGAGCAGATGGGCCGCTCGCTCACCGACTGGCTGCGCCAGCGCCGGCCCGGTGATGCCCGCCTGCCCCACCTGGCCGCCCTGCAGCCCGCGCCCACCTGGCCGGTGGCCTTTGCCCTGGCGGCAGCCACCACCGGCGCGCCGCTGCGCGAGGCCCTTCTGGCCTTCGGCTTCGGTTGGGCCGAAAACATGGTGGGCGCGACGGTCAAGACCGTGCCGCTGGGCCAGAGCGCCGGGCAGCGCGTGCTGGGCGCCCTGGCCGAGGCCTTGCCAGGCGCCGTCGATGCCGCCATCAACACCGCCGCCAGCGGCGACAGCGCCCGTCAGAACCTGGCGCCCATGCTGGCCATCCTGTCGGCGCGGCACGAGGCGCAGTACTCGCGGCTGTTCAGGTCCTGAAGCGCCGGTCGCCGGTCAAGGCTCGCCGCGCCATACGGCGCCCAGGGCCTTGAGCTTGCCCCAGGCCGACAGGCGCTCGTCCGACAGGGCGTCGAGAAAGTCCGACAGCCGCTTGGACTTGATCATGGTGTAGACCGTCAGCAGGCCCGTCACCGCAAACACCGCCACAAACAGCGCCATCCGGCGCGCCAGCGGCGCGTCGGCCTCGGCCAGCAGGTTCATGCCCAGAAAGCCGGTGGTCACCGTCCCGATCAGGCCGAAGATGGTGACCACCGTCAGCCGCACGACGGTATTGGCCTGGCGCCGCAGGCTGTCTGCATCGAGGTAGCCGTTCATGTCGGCGATGCGCTCCTTCACGTCGACATACAGGGGATCGAGCTCCAGGTGGCGCGCGGTCAGGTGGAACAGCGCACGGGCCTGGGCCTGCTCGGCCACCTCGTGGAACCAGTAGCGGTGGGTGAAGCGCAGAAAACCCTCGAAGCTGCCACGGATGGCCCGCTTGAAACGCTTGACGCTGCCGGCGTCCTGCACGTTCAGGCGCTTGAGCGCCTCGACCAGGCGGTCGCTGAACATCAGCAGCGCGGCCTTCTGGAAATGCGCGATCAGGAAGATCATGAAATGCGGGTGGCGAAACTGCGCCAGCACGCCGCGCTGGCCGCAGCGGTAGAACTCGGCATCGGCGCGGCCCACTACCACCAGGGCATGACCACTGCACAGGTAACGCGTGTCGGGCGCAGCGCCACCCGCTGACCAGAAGCGGTCATAGCAGTGCCGGGCCTCGAAGTCGGCCAAGTGCTGCTCGGCAAAGGGCAGGACCCCATCGCCGGCGCCGGCACCGGTGACCAGGCCCAGCCGCACGAAGTCGGAGCGGCTCAACGCCCGTGGGTCGTCCAGCGCGAGGTAGGCCATCATCGGCATGCGGTAGTACTCGATCTGGCGGTAGCGCAACGCGCCCTCGGCGCCAGAGTGGTCGGCCACCAGGGGCTGCAGCAGCCAGGCCCAGTGCGCGGCGATGCGCGGCGCTCGGTGTTCGGCCACATGGGCCAGGTACAGATCGCGGTGCTGCGCGTCTGATTGCGCCAGCACGCGGCCGTCGGCGGCCAGCCACTCGGCGCCGGCCAGACAGTGCAGGGGCTGGCCCTGGGCATCCCAGCCCGGCGGGTAGCCCCGGCCAAAACGGTAGAGCAGCTCTTGCGCGGTGTGCAGATCCAGATCGTCGGCCTCCACCTCCAGGTTCAGCAGCACCACGTCGACGTCGAAGAAGAAATACAGGTCCACATGCACCACCCGCAGCTCGACCGGTGCTGCCCCTGCACGCGTGGTGGCCCGCAGGCGCGCCACATCGTGGCGGCGAAACACCCGCATCGGCGCGCCGGCGTCGTCGGCGTCGCCGGCAAGGCGCTGCGAGCGGCCTTCACCGAACAAGAAGCGCTGCACATAGGGCAGGAAGGTGACGAACTCGTTGTAGTGCCGCTCGTGGAACTGGGCAGGGTCGCCGGTGTATTCGTCCACCACTTCGCGCCAGGGCGAGGCTTCGCCCAGATCGCGCAGCACCTGCCAGGGCGGCCGCCCCGGGGCACTGTCGTGGGCCATCAACCGCAGTGGCCACAACAGCACGTGGCGCAGGTGGCGCACGGCAGGGCCAAGGGCGGAGGGCTGGGGGCTGGGCATGCACGATTGTGTTGGGCCGGCCGGCTGGTGGCGCCTGGGGCTTGCCCGTGCGCGGATCGCTCATCGCGCGTGGCTGGACACGCAGCGGGCACGGCGTGTGCATGCCATCATCCGTCCCCCTACCGCCCGAGCGCACCGCGATGAACCAGCCCATACCCGCACGCCGCACCAAGACCTTGCCGCCACTGCGCGTGGGCGTGGGTGGCCCGGTGGGATCGGGCAAGACCACCTTGCTGGAGATGCTGTGCAAGACCATGCGCGCGCGCTGGGACCTGGTGGTCATCACCAACGACATCTACACCAAGGAAGACCAGCGCCTGCTCACCGTGGCCGGTGCGCTGGACCCCGAGCGCATCGAAGGCGTTGAAACCGGCGGCTGCCCGCACACCGCCATCCGCGAAGACGCGTCGATCAATCTCGAGGCGGTGGACCGCATGCTGGGCAAGTTTCCCGATGCCGACATCGTCTTCATCGAATCGGGGGGCGACAACCTGGCCGCCACCTTCAGCCCCGAGCTGAGCGACCTGACGCTGTACGTCATCGACGTGGCGGCGGGCGAGAAGATCCCGCGCAAGGGCGGGCCTGGCATCACCAAGAGCGACCTGTTCGTCATCAACAAGACCGACCTGGCGCCCTACGTGGGCGCCGACCTGGCGGTGATGGAAGCCGACACCCGGCGCATGCGCCCCGACCATGCCGGCCGCCGTCCCTATGTGATGACCAACCTGAAGACCCTCACCGGCCTGGACGAGGTGGTGGCCTTCATCGAGCGGCGTGGCTTGCTGATCGCCTGACCGCCATGCTGATCAACTGCGTTGCCTATCGAGACGGCCACAAGCTGGCCGATCTGCCCACCTCGCAGATCAGCGACTACCTGGCCCAGAGCGGCACCTTCGTCTGGGTGGCCCTGCGCGACGCCAACGACGAAGAGCTGGCCCTGATGCAGCACGAGTTCGGCCTGCACGACCTGGCGGTGGAAGACGCCCTGCACGGCCACCAGCGGCCCAAGATCGAGGAATACGGCAAGACCGTGTTCGCCGTGCTGCACCTGGTGGAATACACCCCCACCGACGAGCTGCGCCTGGGCGAGGTGCATGTGTTTGCCGGGCCGAATTTCGTGCTGTCGGTGCGCAACCGCAGCACGCAGGGCTTTCTGGGCGTGCGCGAGCGCTGCGAGAACGAGCCCGAACTGCTCAGCCAGGGCAGCAGCTTCGTGCTGTATGCGCTGATGGACGCGGTGGTTGATCGCTACTTTCCGCTGGTCGATGCGATGGAGAGTGAGCTCGAAACCATCGAGCGGCAGATCTTCGACCGAGGCGCCGGCCGGGCCAACATCGAGCGCTTGTACGACCTCAAGCACAAGGTCACCACCCTGCGCCACGCGGTGGCGCCCCTGCTCGACGCCATCGGCAAGCTCTACGGCGGGCGGGTGCCGCCGGTGTGTGCGCCCAGCACCGAGTACTTTCGCGACATCGCCGACCACCTGGCCCGGCTGCAGACGTCGATCGACACCATCCGCGACACCCTGGGCACGGCCATCCAGGTGAACCTGTCGATGGTGGCCATCGAGGACAACGAGGTCACCAAGCGCCTGGCCGCCTGGGCCGGCATCTTTGCGGTGGCCACCTTCTTCGTGGGCGTGTGGGGCATGAACTTCCAGCACATGCCTGAGTTGCAGCAGCCCTGGGGCTACCCCGCCGCCCTGGCCCTGATCGCCGGCACCTGCGGGTTGATGTACTGGCGCTTTCGGCGCGTAGGCTGGTTGTAGGCGGGCAGGCAATCTGCACGCGGCCCACATTGGGTCTGCAGGAAGCCCGCAGCTGACTCGCCGCCCCAGACCTTGATTCACATCATGCAATTGCGAATCGTTCTTGTTATGATCTGCCGCATTCCATCCGCTTCAGGTCATCCGCCATGTCGATCCGCACGTCCCCCCTGCCCCAGTCAATGCCCCGCCGCGCCGCCCTGAGCGCCCTCGCCCTGGCCAGCCTGTGTGCCCTGCCCTTGGCGGCACACGCGCAGGCCCAGGTGCTCAACCTCTACTCGGCCCGCCACTACCAGACCGACGAGGCGCTTTACACCAACTTCACCCAGGCCACGGGCATCAAGATCAACCGGCTCGATGGCAAGGAAGATGAGCTGGTTGAACGCATCCGCAACGAGGGCACGGCCAGCCCGGCCGACATCCTGATCACCGTGGACGCGGCGAGGCTGGAAGTGGCCGACAACCTGGGCTTGTACGCCCCGCTGCAAAGCAAGCTGCTGGACGAGCGCATCCCGCCGAACTTGCGCACGCATGCTACAGTTGTGAGTCATACACAGGGTAGAGCGGCTGCCAGGGAATTAGAAAAGAAAATGAAACCTTATAAACTTGGTGCGGGAAATATGGAAAAGAAAAGTATTCCT
>JANOAQ010000051.1:0-8219 GCA_031411195.1 Burkholderiaceae bacterium
CAACGACGTTCATACGCTGCGCTTCATCCGGCATTCCAGGGATCTCGGCTTTTCACTGGCGGAAATTGGCGAACTGCTCAGCCTCTGGCACAACCGACGGCGCCCGAGCCGCTCAGTCAAGGCGCTCGCCGTGGCACACATCAAAGAGTTGGAGCAGAAAGCGACGCAGCTTCTGGCCATGAAGTCGGTTCTGGAACGCCTGGTGCATTGCTGCCAAGGGGATGATCGACCGGAATGCCCGATCCTGGATGGGCTGGCGCAAGCAGACGCCCTCACACCGCCGGTACCGGCCACGAAGCGGCGTGCCCTTGAACGAACGCGCCAAGTCCGGGAATGAGGCCCCTGGCCAATCAAAGGGAATTTGTGCTGCGCTGGACGTGCTCACCCAGAGTCCGGTAATCGCTACCCGTGGGGCACCTGCGCACATTCCTCCTGATCCTGCTGACTGTCCTGCTGCCCATTCGGGGCGCGTTGGCGGGTGCCATGCTTTACCCGGGCAGGACGGCGACGGCGGGTACGCCGGTGAATGCCGCCCGCGAGGCACAGCCTGCGCACGGCGAGCATGGGGCAGCCGTTGAACGCGTGACGCCCCTCGCGTAACGGCTTTCTATCCGCACGGCCAGGACCAGCCTCCTCGAACCCTCTGACGCGGCCAGGCCTCCGCTGAGAGGCTGCATTGGGTCCGTGCGTCCGTCGCAGGGGATACGCGCCGGCGGCACGACCTGCCGGCGCGCCAGATGAGTTCAGACCATGAAGATGACTTCCCTTGCCTGGGGCATTGCCGTGCTGGCGTGCCTGCCTCTGCTGCGGGGCGCAACAGACCGCCCCCAACGAGGCGCCAAAAGCGGCGCCGCAGCTCAGCTACCAGTCTGCGTTTGCAGACTGCAAGCCCTACAAGGACGACCCGCCTGCCAACTGGCGGAAGGCCATCGACGCTGTGGCGCCCGCACAAAGTGTCGCGAAAAGCCACGCCGGCCATGGCCTGGGCGGCATGAGCGGGATGGCGCCGCCACCGCCGGTTCCGGCCGCCTCCGCTGCGCCGATGAAGCCCCGGGCAGACATGCCGATGCGAGGTGGCCTGCCTCACCGTGGAGGCAAACCATGATGCGCCTGACGACCACGGCAATGGCTTCGCTGGCGCAACGCCGCAGCACTGTTCCAAATTTTGCACCTCAACTTCGAGTGCGAAGCCGTTTGTAGGCATCAAACAAGCCAAGGTCCAGCTTGCGCAGCGCATCTGGCTTCGAACCGGAAAATTCACAGCTGGCATCGAGGTCGGAATGCGCATCCTTCGGGGCCGACTTGGCGCCGGGTTCAAGCACCGGTGCCTGCACCTCGGCCTTGCCCACCGTGCACTGGGCCGCACCGTCCAAGACAAACAGCGGCATGCCCCTTTACCGGGCTGCGCAGCCGGGCAAGAACGTCGGCCGCGGCCTTGCGTTGGGTATCGGTGCGCGGCGCGCGCTCGAAGCCAAGCAGGTTGTCCAGCGGCGCTTCCATCGCGATGGTGAGCTTGTTTCCGCCGATGGCCGCATCGGGCTTGAGGGCGCTGTGTTCATGGGCCTTGCCAGCCGCCCACGCGCAGCCCGCGCTCGCGCTGGGGGCGACGGCCAGGGTGATCACCAGACGGGTCAGGGCAGGGCGGACCGCTGACCACGACATGCGCAGTTCCCGCTGGGGACATCTCTGCATTGGCCGTTCAGCGAACTTCTGAATCTCGGGTTGACAGTTACCCCCCAGCCGACCGCTGCCAAACCCACAGCGTATCCGCAGCAGCTGAATCGGCGAAAGTAATGTCTATTTCACGTGATGAAGCATATGATGCATCCATGTGGAGCGCGCTCTTCCTCACCTTGCCGACGCAGCCAAGCGCGGTGCGCCTGCGCGTGTGGCGTGCCTTGAAGACCCTGGGTTGTGGTTCGTTGCGCGATGGCGTCTATGTGCTGCCTGAAGCCCAGGCAACCTTGTTCGACCCCCTGGTCACCGAGGTCCTTGCGCACGGCGGCCATGCCAGCGTGCTCGAGTTGTCGACGCACGACGAGACTCACCGTGCCGGGGTGCTCGCGCTGTTCGACCGCACCGAGGGGTACGGCCAGTGGCGCACGCAAGCGCAGGCGCTGGCCACCACCCTGTCTGCACTGGAGGAGACCGAAGCGCGGCGTCGCTGGCGCGGCACCGCCGAGGCGCTGCAGGCGCTTCGGCGCATCGACTACTACCCGGGTGCTGCGGCCGAACAGGCGCAGGCCGAGTTCGACACCTTGCGCCAGGCGCTCGATGCTCGTTTCTCCCGCGGTGAGCCGGTGGCCCAGGCGCCGCACGGCATCCCGCGTCTGGACCCGCGCAAGTTTCAAGGGAAGCGCTGGGCCACGCGTGCGCGGCCCTGGGTCGACCGACTGGCTTGCGCCTGGCTGATCCGCCGCTTCATCGATCCCGAGGCGCGCTTCGTCTGGCTTGCAGACCCGGCGGGGTCCACCCCCGCGCCCAGAGGCACCCTGGGCTTCGACTACGACGGTGCGCGTTTCACGCACGTCGGCTCGCGCGTCAGCTTCGAGGTGCTCTCCACCAGCTTCGGTCTGGATGCGGACCCGCGACTGCAGCGCATCGCAGGCGCGGTGCATTTCCTGGACATCGGCGGCATTCCCGTGCCCGAGGCGGCTGGACTCGAGGCGGTGCTGGCCGGCCTGCGCGAGGTCCACACCAACGACGATCAACTGACTCTGGCTGCGGCGGCGATGTTCGACGCCCTTTACGCCGCACCCGGAACGCCGACATGAGCACTGCCACCACACCATCCACCGACCTGCCGGCAACCGTGACTGGCGCGCCTGTACCTCCGACAGCCGTGAGTTTTGCCGAGGCCTTGCGCTTCTGGCTCAAGCTCGGTTTCATCAGCTTCGGCGGGCCTGCCGGGCAGATCGCGATCATGCACACCGAACTGGTCGAGCGCCGACGCTGGATCAGCGAGCAGCGTTTCCTGCATGCGTTGAACTACTGCATGCTGCTGCCCGGGCCGGAGGCGCAGCAGCTGGCCACGTACATCGGCTGGCTGATGCACCGCACGTGGGGCGGCATCGTGGCCGGCGCGCTCTTCGTACTGCCGTCGCTCTTCATCCTGATCGCGCTGTCTTGGATCTATCTGCGGTTCGGCGATGTGCCGTTGGTGGCCGGCATCTTCTTCGGACTCAAGCCAGCGGTGACCGCACTCGTGCTGCACGCCGCGCACCGCATCGGCACGCGGGCACTGAAGAACCGCTGGATGTGGGGCATCGCGGCGGCATCGTTCATCGCCATCTTCGCCTTCGACACGCCGTTTCCGGCCATCGTCCTGGCGGCGGCGCTGATCGGCCACTTCGGTGCGCGCCGCTGGCCGCAGGTTTTTGCGCTCGGTGGCAGCCATGGCAGCGCCAAGGCCGGCTACGGACCGGCTTTGATCGATGACCACACGCCGACACCCCCGCATGCGCGGTTCTCGCGCAGCCACCTGGCCAAGGTCCTGACTGCCGGCCTCGGCCTGTGGCTGCTGGCGATGGCGGCATTGGTCGCGACCAACGGTCTGCAGGGCACGCTCACCCAGATGGGCTGGTTCTTCACCAAAGCCGCATTGCTCACCTTCGGCGGCGCCTATGCCGTGCTGCCGTACGTCTACCAGGGCGCGGTGGAAACCCACCAATGGCTCAGCGGCCCGCAGATGATCGACGGCCTGGCCCTGGGCGAAACCACGCCAGGCCCGCTGATCATGGTGGTGGCCTTCGTCGGCTTCGTTGGCGGCTGGCTGAAGCAGGCCCTGGGGCCCGACGCGCTGTTCCTGGGCGGTGCGCTGGCCGCCACCGTGGTCACCTTCTTCACTTTCCTGCCGTCCTTCGTGTTCATCCTGGCGGGTGGGCCGCTGGTCGAGGCCACGCACGGCAAGCTGGGCTTCACTGCGCCGTTGTCGGCGATCACTGGCGCGGTTGTCGGCGTGATCCTCAACCTGGCGATGTTCTTTGCCTACCACGTGTTCTGGCCGCAGGGCTTCGGTGGGCGCTTCGATGTGCTGTCGGCTGTCATCTGCGTCGCCGCTGCGGTGGCGCTGTTCCGCTTCAAGGTCGGTGTCCTGCCGCTGCTCGGCGCATGCGCAGCGGCTGGCTTGGTGGTGCGTTGGCTGTCGCCACTGGTTTTGCCCCTCTTGCCGCTTTCTCGCTGAAGGAGTTTGCATGGATGCACGAATCCAGGACCTGCCGTTCGACCCCGCGGTGCTGCATCGCTTGTCGCCCGGCCTCATCACGAGCCATCACCAGAACAACTATGGCGGCGCAGTCAAGCGGCTCAATGCGATCCGCACCCAGCTCGCGACAACGGCGTTCTCGACGGCACCGGGTTTCCATCTCAACGGCCTCAAACGCGAGGAACTGATCGCCACCAACTCGATGCTGCTGCACGAGCTGTACTTCGGCAGCCTCGGTGGCGACGGCGTGACGATGGAGCCGGCAGCAAAGCTGATGCTCGACGCCAACTTCGGTAGCTTCGAACGCTGGCGTGAAGAGTTCATCGCCATGGGCAAAGCCCTCGGCGGAGGCTCGGGCTGGGTGGTGCTGGTGTTCCAGCCTCGCGAGGGCACCCTGGTCAACCAGTGGTCGGCCGATCACACCCATGCGTTGGCCGGTGGCGTGCCGATCCTGGCACTGGACATGTACGAGCATGCCTATCACATGGACTTCGGCGCGGCGGCAGGTGCCTACGTCGATGCGTTCATGAGCAACATCGACTGGCCCGCCGTCTACGGTCGGTATCAGCGGGCGGTGCACGCCGCCAGCGAGCCATTCGGCGCAAGCCAGCAGGAGATCGACGGCGCGATGGTGCTGGACGTGCGTCGGGCCGGCGTGTTCGAGCAAGCGGCGACGATGATCCCCGGTGCCCGCTGGTGCGACCCGGCAACGGTGGCGGCCTGGTCTGCCGAAATGCCCGCCGACCGAGAACTGGTCGTGTACTGCGTCTATGGCCATGAGGTTGGCCGGGTCACCGCGATGCGGCTGCGTGCAGCGGGCGTGAACGCGCGTTACCTGCGCGGCGGCATCGACGGCTGGCAAGCAGCAGGCCGGCCGCTGGTCGACAGACCTGCGTTGTCGACGTCATGAGCGCGCAGGGCAGTCCAGTGAGCGCAGCGCCACCGCAGAAGGTCGCTCTGCTGTATCCCGGCGACCGGGCCACCCGCGACCTGGCCGACCCCGCAGCGAGCCGCTTCGCGGCCCTCTTTGAGGCCCTTGCCGTTGCCGGCGTGCAGGCCCAACCTGCCGTCTACCACGACGACTTCGCCGTCGAGGTGACGGCCCAGTTGCTCGGCATGCAGGTCGTGCTGGTGTGGTGCAACCCGATCGAGCACGGCCACCGCCGCGACCGGCTCGATGCACTGCTGCACGAGGTGGCTCAGATGGGCGTGACCGTCAGCGCGCACCCCGATGCGATCCTGCGGCTGGGGACCAAGGACGTGCTGTTCGAGACCCGCGACCTGCCGTTCGGCAGCGACGTTCACCGCATCGACAGCATGGCGCAACTGGAGGCTGAACTGCCGCAGCGCCTGCGCAGCGGCGCGCGTGTACTCAAGCAGCACCGCGGCCACAGCGGCATCGGTGTGTGGCGGGTCGAGCAGTGCGACAACGGTTTGCTGGCGGTGCGGCATGCCCAGCGCGGCAGTCTTGCGCAGCGCATGGACTTCCAAACATTGAAGCTGACGCTGGCACCGTACTTCGAGCCGCAGGCGGGCGGCCACATGATCGACCAGGCTTGGCAGCCACGGCTGGCCGAAGGCATGGTGCGGGCCTATATGGTCGAGGACCGCGTCTGCGGCTTCGGCGTCCAGGCCGTGAACGCTTTGCACCCCGACTCGCCGCTGCCGGGGCCGCGCTTGTACTACGGGCCCGATCTGCCTGAATTCCAGGCGCTCAGAGAGCAACTGGAGTCGAGCTGGATCACGCTGCTGATCGAGCGCGTCGGCCTGGCGCGCGAACGGCTGCCGCTGTTGTGGGACTGCGACTTCATGCTGGGCGAGATTGCAGCCGATGGCGCGCAGCGCTTCGTGCTGTGCGAGATCAATGTCAGCAGCGTGTCGCCGTTTCCACCTTCGGCGATCGCACCGCTGGTTGAGGCCGTGCGTCGCCATATCGGCTTGCCACCGGGGAGCCCATGCTGATCGCACGCCGCACCTTGGCCAAATTGTTGGCCGCACGCTGTGGGGCGCAGGCGCTGCCTTGGGTGCGCCCATGGCACGTGCAGTGGAGCAGGGCGCACCGCGCAAAACTGAAACCGATCGACGTCGCGGAAGATCCTCCCGATGAATTTGTGACACCACGCCAACGCCAATCTGGGCCCGCAGTGCGTGCACGCCGCCACCAGCGCCTGCGAGCGTGGCGACCCGCTGCAGACCGTGGATCGCGGCCGCAACCTCGACTTCGCACTGGGTTGGTAGAACGGTTCGATCCGAGTCAAGCTGAGCGTTGTCGAAAGTCGCTTCGCCAACTGCAAAGGGCTGCCTAGTGCCGGTGCCCGTGGTGGGCGTCGGGGACGTGGGGGTGCGCATGCTGCAGCGGTGCATGCCGATGCTGGTGGCTGTGCTCGCCCTCTGGCACGGGATCATGCGTATGGTCGTGATGCCCGTCGTCGTGGCGATGGGCATGCTCGTGTTCGAGTGACTCGTGCTCGTGCGCGTGGCCGTGCGATTCCGCCAGATGCAGCACCACGCCGGCCAGCATCAAGGCACCGCCAAGCACCATCAACCCGCTGGCTGAGCGGTCGCCCAGGGCCACCGCAACGGCAGCGCCGATGAAGGGCGCAAAGGCAAACACCGATCCCGTGCGTGCCGCGCCGAAGGCGCGCTGAGCCAGCAGGTAGAAACGAAGGCTCAGGCCATAGCCCGTGGCCCCGATGCCAAGCAAGGCCAGCGCGGCACTGGCCGATGGCAAGGGCTCACCAAACACCACCGCCAGCAGCACGGTCGCTGTGGCACCCAGCAGCGCCTTGAGCATCACTACCTGCCCCGGGTCGCGCTCGGCCAGTGCACGGGACAAGGTGTTGTCCACACCCCATGCCGCGGTGGCCAGCAACACGGCCAGCAGGCCCCAGAGCTGCGCGCCCGCCGTCCGGCCCTGGTCGAGCACCAGCACCATACCGCCGGCGAGTAGCAAGGCCATCGCGGCCCACACCCGGCCGTCCATCGTCTCGCGGTACAGCCGCCAGGCCAGCACGGCGGTGAACAACGCCTCCAGCGTCAGCATCAGCGAGGCACTGGTGCCGCTGGTGTTCTGAAGACCCCAAGCCAATGCCACCGGGCCGACCACTGCGCCGAAACCTGCCATCGCCAGCAGCCGTGGCACGTCGGCGCGCTGCAGCCGCGCCTCGCGCTCGATGCGCTGGCGCGACAGCAAGCCGACTGCGGCGGCCCCCGCATAGAGCAAGGCCGCTGTGCTGAAAGCGCCGAGTCCTACACCGAACTGCTGCACCAGTGGTGTGCTGATGCCGAACAGCGCTGCGGCCAGCAAGGCGAGCATGCCGCCGCGCAGGGCGGGCAGGGACGGGGCAGACTGCGGCACTTACTTGACGGTGAAGCGAACGGTGATGGCCTTGGCGGCAGGTGTCACCAGCGCGGCAACGACCTTGGCACCCTTAGCCAGTTTGAGGCCCTTGGCTTCGAGCTTGTCGCCCGCGACAACCAGATCGGCTTCCGACTTTTCGGCGCCGTTCAGCACAGTGAGCTTGCCCTTCAGGCCGGTGGGCGCCATCGGCTTGCCGTGGTCCTGGACGTAGATCGCCGCGCCATCGGGCGTACTGACCAGTTCGAATCCCAGGTCGCCGGCGGTAGCGGCGACACCGCCATGTTTGGCAGCGGCGCCGCCATGGGCCATCGCCGCATTGAACGACAGCGCCGACAGGGCAAGCGCCACCATGGTCAACAGATGCTTCATCATCACTTCAATCTCGTTCAAGGGTGCAGCGCACTGGAACAGGCGGCGCCGCCAAGCCTGATTGCAACGCAGTGGCGCCCGGCCGCCCGAAGCCACTGAGCGCCCCCTCGGGGGGCAGCGAGCGACAGCGAGCGTGGGGGCTTCATGTCAATAGGCCTCCTGGGTCCCGGCAGTGCCTTGCGGCGCG
Organism: Burkholderiaceae bacterium; assembly: GCA_031411195.1. Lineage (GTDB taxonomy): Bacteria > Pseudomonadota > Gammaproteobacteria > Burkholderiales > Burkholderiaceae_C > Pseudaquabacterium. The sequence continues at coordinate 8,122 of JANOAQ010000051.1, forward strand.
TTCGGCTCGGGCTGCGTCAACCGCAGGGTGGCCTTCTGCCCGAACAGCCAGAAGAGCACCGGCGTGAGCAATGTATCGAGCAACGTCGAGCTGACCAG
>JANOAQ010000052.1:0-3159 GCA_031411195.1 Burkholderiaceae bacterium
GCTCATGTCGGCCCCCGACACGCTGCGCCAGCGCGTCGTGCTGGCGCTGTCGGAGATCTTCGTCGTCTCCATGAACGGCCTGCCCGTGCAGTGGCGCGGCTTCATGGGCGCGGCCTACCTGGACCTGCTGGAGCAGGTGTCACGCCACCCGATGATGGGCCTGTACCTCACCCACCTGAAGAACCAGAAGGCCGATGCCCGCACCGGCCGCGTGCCCGACGAGAACTACGCCCGCGAGGTGATGCAGCTGTTCTCCATCGGCCTGGTGGAGTTGAACGACGACGGCAGCGCCAAGGCCGGCACGGGTGGCGCCACCAGCATCGACACCTATGGCCCGGCCGACATCGCTGGCCTGGCCAGGGTGTTCACCGGCTGGAGCTGGGCCTGCCCTGAGTGGCCCGACAACAGCTGCTTCGTCAACGGCAGCGCCAATGGCAACAGCGACCCCGACCGGGCCTTCAATCCCATGATGGGCTATCCGCAGTACCACAGCACCGAGGCCAAGGACTTCCTGGGCAGCAGCATCGCGGTGCAAAGCCCGGCCAACCCCGATGCCAGCCTCAAGAGCGCGCTCGACACCCTGGCCGCCCACCCCAATGTGGGCCCGTTCATCGGCCGCCAGCTGATCCAGCGCCTGGTCACCAGCAACCCCAGCCCGGCCTATGTGCGTGCGGTGGCACTGGCTTTCAACAACAACGGGGCGGGCGTGCGCGGTGACATGAAGGTGGTGCTCAAGGCCGTGCTGATGCACCCCGAGGCGCGCCAGGCCGGCAACCGCGCAGGCAAGGTGCGTGAACCGGTGTTGCGCTTGTCGGCCTTCCTGCGGGCCTTCGGCCACACCTCGGACACTGGCCGCTGGCGGGTGGGCAATACCGACAGCGCCGCCTCCGCGCTGGGCCAATCGCCCATGCGCGCGCCCTCGGTCTTCAACTTCTACCGTCCCGGTTATGTGGCGCCGGGCACGGCGGCGGCCGGTGCCGGGTTGGTATCGCCCGAGATGCAGATCACCCACGAAACCAGCGCCGCCGGCTATGTGAATTACCTGCGCGACGCGGTGCAACTGGGCGTGGGCGCGAGCAACGGTGCCCCGCTCAATCGGCGTGACCTGCAAGGCAACTACAGCGCCGAGCTGGCCCTGGCCGACCAGAGCGCGGCATTGGTCGAGCGCATTGCCGGCAAGCTGATGTACGGCACCACGCCCGCCGCGCTGAAGACGGAAGTGACCGACGCCATCACGCAGATTGCCATCCCCGCGCTCAACACCACCGGCAGCAACCAGGCCGCCATCGACAGCGCCAGGCGCAACCGGGTCAATGCGGCCGTGCTGCTGCTGCTGGCGTCGCCCGAATTTCAGGTGCAGAAATGACCTTCCACATCGACCGGGGCGCCTCGCGCCGCCACTTCCTGCGGCAAGCGGCCAGCCTGTCGGCCCTGGTGGGCCCCGCAGCGGCGCCGCTGGCGCTGAACCTGCTGGCCAGCGGCAGCGCCGCTGCGCAAAGCACCGGTGGCTACAAGGCCCTGGTGTGCCTGTTTCTCTACGGCGGCAACGACGCCTTCAACATGGTGCTGCCCACCGATGCGGCCAGCTTTGCGGCCTACACCGCCACCCGCAACCAGGCGCCCGACAGCATCGCCCTGCTGGCGCCCGGCGTGGCGGCCAACGCCGGTGCGACCTGGGGCAGCCCGGCGCGCCTGGGCGGCGTGCTGCCCATCAACCCGCTGGACGCCCAGGGCCGCAGCTTTGCCCTGCACCCGGTGATGGGCAGCCTGCAGACGATGTTCAACAACGACCGGCGCCTGGCCATCCTGCCCAACATCGGCCCGCTGGTGATGCCCACCAGCAAGGCGCAGGTCGGGCAATCGGGTCACCCCAAGCCCAAGAGCCTGTACTCGCACAACGACCAGCAAAACACTTGGCAGGCCCTGGCCCCTGAGGGCGCCACGGTGGGTTGGGGTGGGCGCATGGGTGACCTGCTGGCCAGCGCCAACAGCCGACCGGTGTTCACCACCATCTCGGCCAGTGGCAACGCGGTGTGGCTGGCCGGCCAGCAGGTGCGCCAGTACCAGGTGGGCAGCAGCGGCGCCACGCGGCTGGGGGTGGATGCCAGCAACCGGGTATATGGCTCGGCGGCGGTGGGTGCAGCGCTGCAGCGCATTGCCGGTGCAACCCGTGGCAGCCATGTGCTGGAGGCCGACCTGGCGGCCGTGGGCCAGCGCTCGATCGACGCCGAGCTGCTGCTGCGCACGGCCCTCAAGCCCGCCAGCGACGCGGCATTCGGCACCGCACCGCCTACCGGAACCTACAACGCCAACAACGACCCCAAGCTGCAGTACGACAACCCGGCCACGGGTGGCAAGTCGTTCAACCCGCTGGCCCAGCAACTGCAGGTGGTGGCTCGGTTGGTGGATGCGGGCATCAGCGGCGCAACGGGCGTGCAGCGGCAGGTGTTCTTCGTCAGCCTGGGTGGCTTCGACACCCACGACCAGCAAAACCGCAGCCATGCCGACCTGTACACCCGCATCGCCCACGCGCTGCGCTACTTCGACACCTCGCTTGGCGCGTTGAGCGCCCGCAACAACGTGACCACCTTCACCGCCAGCGACTTTGGCCGCACCTTCACCAGCAACGGCGACGGCACCGACCACGGCTGGGGCAGCCACCACTTCGTGATGGGTGGTGCGGTGCGCGGTGGCACGCTGGCCGGCACCTTTCCCACGCTGGCGGTGAAGAACACCAACAACAGCAACTTCGACGGCAGCCCCCACCAGCTGGGCAACGGCGCGCTGCTGCCCGAGCTGTCGGTCGACCAGCTGGGGGCCACCTTGGGCCGGTGGTTCGGGCTGAGCGATGCGGCACTGGACGATGTGTTTCCGAACTTGCGCAACTTCAGTCGGCGGGATCTCGGATTCATGGCTTGAGTGTTTGCTTCGGCTGCGGCTGCGGCTTCGGCTTTTGCGCGGGCTGCGACACGTGCAGGCGGGCTGGCCGCCCGGGCTCCTGAAGTTTGTTTAAGTCGCCCGGTCGGCCACCCCGCCTGCCCGTGCCGCAGCGGGACAGGCTGGTGGTGTTTGCCGAGTCCTCTGTCGGTTCTGCAGAGGCGCGGGTGGCTTGGGCGTGGTGCGCCTCTGGCGTGCCGAGGAGCGCAGGGTTTGCGGTCG
>JANOAQ010000053.1:0-5156 GCA_031411195.1 Burkholderiaceae bacterium
GGAGACGACGGCACCACCGGCCTGGGTGACGGTAGCCGCGTGCCCAAGCACCACCTGCGCGTGGCCGCCATGGGCGACGTCGACGAGCTCAACTCGACCCTGGGTGTGCTGCTGGCCGAGCCCCTGCCCGACGGCGTGCGCCATTTGCTGGTGGTGATCCAGCACGAGCTGTTCAACCTGGGTGGCGAGCTGTCGATCCCCGGCTTCACGCTGCTGAAGGACGAGGCCGTGCTGCGCCTCGATGACGCGCTGGCCGAGCACAACGCCAACCTGCCACGCCTGGCCGAGTTCATCCTGCCGGCGGGCACCCGCAGCGCGGCGCTGGCGCATGTCAGCCGCAGCGTGGCGCGCCGTGCCGAGCGCGCGGTGGTGCTGCTGGCCGCACAAGAGGCGGTGAACGACGCGCCGCGCCAGTACCTCAACCGGCTGAGCGACCTGCTCTTCGTGCTGGCCCGCGTGCTCAACCGCGCCAACCTCGACGGCCTGGGCGGCGACGATGTGTACTGGCGCAGCGAGCGCCTGGCGCGCGAACAACCCAACTGACGGCCATGGCCGAACGCACCTACACCTTGGCGGATTTCGACTTCGAGCTGCCGCCCGAGCTGATCGCCCAGCACCCGGCCGCCCGGCGCAGCGCCTCGCGCCTGCTCGACGGCACCGGTGCGGTGCCAGTGGACCGCATCTTTCACGACCTGCCCGGCCTGCTGAACGCGGGTGACCTGCTGGTCTTCAACGACACGCGGGTGATCAAGGCGCGGCTGTTCGGCGAAAAGCCCACCGGCGGCGCGGTCGAGGCGCTGGTCGAGCGCGTGCTGCCCGGCCACGAAGTGCTGGCCCACTTGCGCGCCAGCAAATCGCCCCGCGCGGGCACGGTGGTGCGCTTTGCCGATGGCGCCTTCGAAGCCGAGGTGCTTGGGCGGGGCGGGCCCGATGGCGGGCTGTTCCACCTGCGCTTTCCGGCCGACCCGCTGCTGCTGCTGGAAGCCCACGGCCATGTGCCGCTGCCGCCCTACATCACCCATGCCGACGGCGCCGACGACGTGTCGCGTTACCAGACGGTGTTTGCCCAGCGCCCCGGTGCGGTGGCGGCGCCCACCGCGTCACTGCACTTTGATGAAGCGGTGCTGGCCGCACTGGCCGAGCGCGGTGTGCAGCGCGCCCAGCTCACCCTGCACGTGGGGGCAGGCACCTTCCAGCCAGTGCGCAGCGAGACTTTGGCCGAGCACCAGATGCACAGCGAGTGGTACGAAGTGGGCCAGCCCACCGTCGATGCCATCGCCCGCACCCAAGCTGCGGGCGGGCGCATCGTGGCCGCCGGCACCACCACGCTGCGCGCGCTCGAATCGGCCGCGCTGGGCGGCACGCTGCAGGCCGGCGCCCGGGAGACCAGCATCTTCATCACGCCGGGTTTCAAGTTCCGCGTGGTCGACCGGCTGATCACCAACTTCCACCTGCCCAAGAGCACCCTGCTGATGCTGGTGTCGGCCTTTGCCGGCCATGACCACGCGCGGGCGCTGTACCGCCACGCCATCGAGTCGCGCTACCGCTTCTTCAGCTATGGCGACGCGATGTTGCTGGACCGCGCATCTGCCTGAAATGTCCGCCCCCACGTCGCTGCGCGCCTGCCCCCCGAGGGGGCGCTCAGCCGCCTTGGGGCGGCCCGGCGCCGGCTGAGCCGGCCTGTTGCATCGCGGTACAGGGTTGCGCCATCCTGGCGAAATGGGCTTGCAGTTTGAGATTGATCAATGTCGGCAGGCGCTTGCGCTTCACCATGCGGCCATCGACAAGCCTTTGTCATCTGCAGGAGAAGCCTCCATGATCCGCCTGACCCCCTTCGCCCTGATCTGCCTGGCCGCCACCGGCGCCCAGGCCGCCGACAAGCAAGACGCCATGCCCAAGCAGGCCACCAGCGCCGGCTGCATGACCTGCCACCAAGTCGAGCCCGGTGGCAAAGGCCCCGACGGCCTGGCCCCCATCGGCCCGGCCTGGAAGGATGTGTCGGCCAAGTACAAGGGCCAGAAGGACGCTGCCGACAAGCTGACCAAGACGGTGATGGCCGGCTCCAACCCGTATGAAAGCCACTGGAAAGGCAAGGTCTCGGGCCTGGCCATGCCGCCCAATGCGGTGGCCATCAAGGAAGCCGACGCCAGGCAACTGGTCAAGTGGATCCTCACGCTGGACGGCGGCAAGAAGTCCTGACGTCGGGGCGCATGGCCCGCCAAGGCCATCGTCCGGGGCTGCCACAATCGTGGCCCTATGCTGCGCTTTGATCTGCTAACCACCGAAGGCCACGCCCGCCGAGGCCGCCTCACGCTGAACCACGGTGTGGTGCAAACGCCGATCTTCATGCCGGTGGGCACCTATGGCACTGTCAAGGGCGTGCTGCCGCAATCGCTGCACGACATGGGCGCGCAGATCATCCTGGGCAACACCTTCCACCTGTGGCTGCGCCCGGGCTTGGACGTGATCGGCCAGTTCAAGGGGCTGCACGGTTTCGAGGGCTGGAACAAGCCCATCCTCACCGACAGCGGCGGCTTCCAGGTGTGGAGCTTGGGCGAGATGCGCAAGATCAGCGAAGAAGGCGTCAAGTTCGCCTCGCCGGTGAACGGCGACAAGCTCTTCCTCACGCCCGAGGTCAGCATGCAGGTGCAGACGGTGCTCGATTCGGACATCGTCATGCAGTTCGACGAGTGCACGCCGTATGAAAGCAAAGGCGTGCTCACCACCGAGGCCCAGGCCCGCGCCTCGATGCAACTGAGCCTGCGCTGGGCCGGGCGCTGCGTGGCCGAGTTTGGCCGGCTGGAAAACCGCAACGCGCTGTTCGGCATCGTGCAAGGCGGCATGTTCGAGCACCTGCGGCAAGAGTCGCTCGACGCTTTGGTGGCGCTCGACCTGCCCGGTTACGCCATCGGCGGTGTCAGCGTGGGCGAGCCCAAAGAGGAGATGTTGCGCATCATGGCGCACACCCCGCACCGCCTGCCGGCGCACAAGCCGCGCTACCTGATGGGCGTGGGCACGCCCGAAGACCTGGTCGAAGGCGTGGCCTGCGGCGTGGACATGTTCGACTGCGTGATGCCCACCCGCAATGCGCGCAACGGCCACCTCTTCACCCGCTTTGGCGACCTGCGCATCCGCAACGCCCGCAATAAGACCGACCAGCGCCCCATCGACGAGACCTGCACCTGCCATGCCTGCGGCACCGGTGTGAGCCGCGCCTACCTGCACCACCTCGACCGCTGTGGCGAAATGCTGGGGCCCATGCTCACCAGCATCCACAACCTGCACTACTACCTCAACCTGATGGGCGAGGTGCGCCAAGCGCTCGATGTCGGCCGCTTCGAGGCCTTTCGTGCCCAATTCAAGTCTGATCGCGCTCGCGGCGTTGTCTAGCCGTCGGCCACAGCCCGCCCTTTCGCCGCCCCTCTCCTTCCCGCCCGCCGGCCATTGCCGCTGCGGGACCCACTGGACACCCTGCGCCCATGGCGACCTCCACTTCCAAACGCCGCAAGGCGCCCCGCGCCGAAGCGCCCGCCGCCGAGGCGTCTGCAACCCGAGCGTCGGCCAAAACCGCGCCCGCCAAAACCGCATCCGCCAAAACCGCAACGGCTAAATCGATGCCCGCCAAATCGGTGTCGGCTAAATCGGTGCCGGCCAGACCTGCGACCAGCGGGGCCCGCCAGCCGGTGGCAAAACCGACGGCCAAACCAACGACCAAGCCGTCCGGCAAGCCCTCCAGCAAGCCGGCCGGCATGCCATCCGCCACGCTTGCATCAACGGTGGCTGCCAAGCCGGCTTCCAAGCCCGCAAAGCCTCCGGAATCGGTCAAGACCAGGTTGCCCACGGGCCCGGCACGCAAGGCCATCAGCCCGGTGCCGACGCCAGCGCAAGTGCAAGTGCAAGTGCCTGCCAGCGTGCCCACCAAAACCGAGGCTAAGACCGTGGCCCAGACCGTGGCCAAGAAGTCCGCCAAGTCGACATCTGCCGGCAAGCTGGCCCCGGTGGCGACCAAGGTCGCAGGCCACAAAACCGCAAGCCGCCGCGCCAAGCCTGCGCCCGGCACCAAACCGGCCGCTGCAGTGGCCGCACCCATGGCCGATGGCAGTCCGACGCCTGTCTCCGCACCGTCGGCACCCGCATCCGCATCCGCACCTGCACCTGCAACTGCAACTGCACCTGCACCTGCACCTGCACCTGCACCTGCACCTGCACCTGCACCGGCCACACCCGCGGCAGCGCCCAAGCCTGCCAAGCCTGCCAAGCCTGCCAAGCGCCGTGGTGGCGGTGGTCGCCGTACAGCGGTGGTGCCTCCGGTCGACCCGGTGGCCGCCGAAACCGCGAAAGCGGTGCTGGCCGTGTTGTCGGCCGAGGCTGCGCCTGCGCCCGCATCCGCGTCCGCAAGCTCGCGGGCATCGGCGCCCGTGCCTCGCCCCACCGGCCCCGCCCACAGCAGCCTGCTGGTGGTCGATGGCGACCGCCGCGCCGTGGCCTGGCAACCGGGTCATGCCTGTCCGCCGGCCTTGCTGCAGGCGGCTAGCCAGCGCCTGGATGCCCACGGCCACCTGCCCGACGAAGACGACACTGCCCTGCCACTGCTGCTGCGCCTGGCCGCCGAGGCCCACCACCCGTTGCAGGTCAGCGAGGCGGTGTGGGCCCACCGCGCAGCCCACCGCGATGCCCGCCACCGCCTGGGCGTGCTCGAGGCCGCCTACCTCGACGGCCCGGCCAGCGCCGCGCTGCAGCACCTGCTGCGTGCGCCGCTGCCACTGTTCCAGGCCGAAGGCGCCCTGTTTGCCGTGGTGGCAGGCCGCGCCCTGCTGGCCGATGAACGCGGCCTGGGCAAGGGCGTGCAGGCGATCGCTTCAGCCATGTTGTGGCAGCGCCACTTCGGCGTGCAGCGGGTGCTGGTGCTGTGCGCCCCGGCCCAGCGCCTGGCCTGGCAACGGGCCTGGCAACGCTTTGCCGGCGCAGAGGGCGACGAGCCCACGGCCCAGGTGATCGATGGCGGCCTGCACCAGCGCCAGGCGCAGTGGTCGGCCGCCTCGGGGGTGCGCATCATCGCGCCCGACGCCCTGGACAGCGATGCCGCCCACCTGGTGCATTGGGCGCCCGACCTGGTCATCGTCGACGAGCCCCAGGGCCTGGGCCTGCGCGCCGAG
>JANOAQ010000054.1:0-1621 GCA_031411195.1 Burkholderiaceae bacterium
GATCGCTTGCCCAAGCTGCGCAAGGTCATCCTGTTCAACATGGACGGCTTGAAAACCTTCGAAGACGAGCAGGTCATCAGCCTGGACGCCCTGCGTGACCTGGGCCGCGCCTACCTGGCCAGGCACCCCAAGCTGCTGGAAGAGCGCCTGGCCAGTCGGGGTGCCCATGACCTGGCCGTTCTGGTCTACACCTCGGGCACCACCGGCAAGCCCAAGGGCGCCATGATGCTCAATGCCAACCTGTGCGCCACGCTGTCGGGTGTCAATGGCGGGCTGTTCGAAGGCTTGCCGGGCAACGAGGAGCGGGTGGCCTTCCTGCCCCTTTGCCACATTGCCGAACGTTTGATCGGCGAGTACGTGCCCATCTATCGCTCGTCGGTGATCAACTTCGTCGAGAACCCCGAGACCGTGTTCGAGAACGTGCGCGAGGTGCAGCCCCACGTCTTCTTTGCCGTGCCCCGGGTATGGGAAAAGATGTACTCCACCGTGATGATCACGCTGAAGGAAGCCGGCGCGCTGCAGAAGGCGGCCTACGCCTGGGCCATCGGCGTGGGCGTGGCGGCGTCCAAGTCGCTTGAGCGCGGCCGCGCGCCCGGCGGCCTGCTGGGCCTGAAGTACAGCCTGGCGCGCCTGCTGGTGCTCAACAACGTTCGGCGAGCGCTGGGCCTGAACCGCGTGCACATGGCGCTGACCGGCGCGGCGCCCATCTCGCCCGAGCTGATTCGCTGGTTCCTGGCCTTGGGCATCCCGCTGCGCGAAGGTTGGGGCATGACCGAAACCACCGGCGGCGGCACTATCACGCCGGTGGACGGCATGCGCCCGGGCAGCATCGGCAAGCCGGGGCCCGGTGTCGAGATGCGCATCGCGCCGGTCACCCACGAGATCCAGCTGCGCGGCGGCAATTGTTTTGCCGGCTACCTGAACCTGCCCGAGAAGACGGCCGAGGCCATCGACAGCGAAGGCTGGCTGCACACCGGTGACGTGGGCCGGGTGGACGACGACGATTACTTCTACATCACCGACCGGATGAAGGACATCATCATCACCGCCGGTGGCAAGAACGTCACCCCCAGCGAGTGGGAGAACCAGCTCAAGTTCAGCCCCTACGTGACCGACGCTGTGGTCATCGGTGACAAGCGCGCCTACCTCAGCTGCCTGGTGATGATCGACGAGGACAACGTGGCCCAGTGGGCGCAAGACCGCGACGTGCAGTTCAGTGATTTCAAGAGCCTGTGCCGCAGCCCCGAGGTGATGGCCCTCGTCGGCGAAGCGATCGAGCAAGTCAACAAGCAGTTTGCCCGGGTCGAGCAGATCAAGCAGTTTCGCCTCATCGAGCAGCGCCTGACGGCTGAAGACGAAGAACTGACGCCCACGATGAAGCTCAAGCGCTCGCTGGTCAACAGCAAGTACGCCGCGCTGATCGAGGGCATGTACTCGGGCAAGGCGGCGTAGGCGTCGTAGGCGGCCTGGGCGGCCTGGGCGGGCGTGGTCTGTGCGGCATAGCGCACACACCCCGCAGACACGGGGGTTGGTGACGCTCAGTCCTGAGCCGTTTGGGCCGATGGCGTGGCGTAAGCCAACAAGCCAGCCTCGATGGGGGGCCGGCAGCCACGCAGGAAGA
>JANOAQ010000055.1:0-5207 GCA_031411195.1 Burkholderiaceae bacterium
CCGAGTTCGAAGCCCTCGCCACCAGCGGAGTGAAATTCGCGCCGTCGGCCTTCAACGGCCGTGCGGTGGTGCTGTACTTCTACCCGAAGGACCATACCCCCGGTTGCACCACGGAGGCGATGCAATTCCGCGACAAGCACAAGGAATTCGTCAAGGCCGGCGCAGTGGTGTTCGGTGTATCGCGCGACAACATGCTGTCGCACGACAAGTTTCGCCAGAACCTGGAGTTGCCCTACCAGTTGATTGCCGACACCGAAGAGAAGCTCTGCCACATGTTCGGCGTGGTCAAGAACAAGATCATGTACGGCAAGAAGGTCAAAGGCATCGAGCGCAGCACCTTCCTGATCGACGCTGCCGGCACGCTGCGTGCCGAATGGCGCGGCATCAAGGTGGCCGGCCACGTGGACGAAGTGCTCGCCGCAGTCAAAGACCTGAAGAAGGCGGCCACCGCCTGATGGCTCCTGCCGGCTGGCAGCTGGCGCCACATGCGCTGGCCTGTCACGCTTCAGCCATCAGGGCCGGGCGGTGCTTGTGCATAATCCGCCCATGCTGGTGAGCCATCCGCCGCACACCCCCTTCTAAGCCGAAGCCGCACAGTCGCCTGTGCGGCTTTTTTGTTGCCTGCCCTCTGCCCTGCCCTGACGCTCACATGCCCCTGCCCAAGCCGCCCGCCACCAAAGCCGCCATTCTCTCCGCCGTTGATTTCGAGTCGCAAGCCGCACCGCGTGCCGACCGCAAGGCCGGCCGCAGCCGCCCGCAAGCCGTTGCGGGCGCCTCGCTCGATCTGTTCGACGGCGGCGCCCCGGTGGCCGCGCCCAGGGCCGGCGGTGCCCGGACGCCCGCGCCGGCGGCCGCACCGGTGACTGCCTTGGTCACCGCGCCCGCTGCCGCACCCCGCCAGGGGTCGTCAGGCATGCCGACCAAACAGGTCTCGTTGGCTGCTCCCCCGCCACCGGCCGCGGCGCCCAAGACCCGAGGCCGCAAGGCGCGGGGCGAGGGCCCGGCCAAGCTCTTCGTGCTCGACACCAATGTGCTGATGCACGACCCGATGAGCCTGTTCCGGTTCGAAGAGCACGACGTCTTCCTGCCGATGATCACGCTCGAAGAGCTGGACGGCCACAAGAAGGGCATGAGCGAGGTGGCCCGCAATGCCCGCCAGGTCAGCCGCGAGATGGACGCCCTGGCGACATCCACCAACCCGGACGGCAGCCTCGACCCCGCCGTCGGCATCCCGTTGAGCAAGACCGGCCACAAGGATGCCGGCGGCAATCTGTTCTTCCAGACCATGCTGCTGGATGTGCAACTGCCCGCCGGCCTGCCCCAGGGCAAGGCCGACAACCAGATCCTGGGCGTGGTCAAGAGCCTGCGCGAAGCCGAAAGCCTCAAGCCCAAGGGCCGCGAGGTGGTGCTGGTGTCCAAGGACATCAACATGCGCGTCAAGGCCCGCGCCCTGGGCCTGGCTGCCGAGGACTATTTCAACGACAAGGTGCTGGAAGACGGCGACCTGCTCTACACCGGCGTGCTGCAATTGCCGGGCGATTTCTGGGAGCGCCATGGCAAGACCATGGAAAGCTGGCAGCAAGGCGGCAACACCTTTTACCGCATCGCAGGGCCGATGGTGCCGGTGCTGATGGTCAACCAGTTCGTCTACCTCGAACAACCCGGCGCCGCGCCGCTGTACGCCCGCGTGACCGAGATCACCGGCAAGACCGCGGTGCTCAAGACGCTGAAGGACTACAGCCACGCCAAGAACGCGGTTTGGGGCGTGACGGCCCGCAACCGCGAGCAGAACTTCGCCCTGAACCTGCTGATGGACCCGGACTGCGACTTCGTCAGCCTCACCGGCACGGCCGGCACCGGCAAGACGCTGATGACGCTGGCCGCCGGCCTGTCCCAGGTGCTGGACGACCGCCGCTACACCGAGATCATCGTCACCCGCGTGACGGTGCCGGTGGGCGAGGACATCGGCTTTTTGCCCGGCACCGAAGAAGAGAAGATGGGCCCCTGGATGGGCGCCCTGGACGACAACCTCGAAGTGCTGGCCAAGGGCGACGGCAGTGCCGGCGAATGGGGCCGCGCCGCCACCCAAGACCTGGTGCGCAGCAAGATCAAGATCAAGAGCCTGAACTTCATGCGCGGGCGCACTTTCCTGAACAAGTTCGTGCTGATCGACGAAGCGCAGAACCTGACGCCCAAGCAGATGAAAACGCTGATCACCCGCGCCGGGCCGGGCACAAAAATAGTCTGCCTGGGCAACCTGGCGCAGATCGACACGCCCTACCTGACCGAGGGCTCCTCGGGTCTGACCTATGCGGTGGACCGCTTCAAGGGCTGGCCGCATTCGGGCCATGTGATGCTGGCGCGCGGTGAGCGCTCGCGCCTGGCCGACTTTGCGTCCGAGGTGCTGTAGGGCAATACTGCCTCAGCCCAAGCGCCCGACAGCCCTTGAGAAAGTGGCCGCCGCGCCCTGACGGACCGGCGGCTTTTTGTCGGGCAGGGGCTCAGCGCGCCGCTTGTGCCGCAGCCAGCGCGTTTTTCGGATGCATCAGGATACGCCGGCCGTCGTCGCTGCGCTCGGCGCTGCCGGTCATCAGGCCGATCAGCTCGACCGGCGTCAGCGTCGGGTCCACCGCCAGCAGCTTGGCCGCCAGGTTGGCAACCTGCGGCGCCGCCATCGAGGTGCCCGACAGGGCCACCCGCGCGCCGCCCGGCAGAAAGCTTTCCACCTGGTAGCCATTGGCATGCAGCTTGACGGTGGGGCCGTAACTGGTGAAAGGGGCCTCGTCGCCGGCACGGTCCACCGCACCCACCGTCAGCAGATTGGGCAACACGATGTCGGCCGGCATGCTCTCGGTGAAGCTGGCGTCGTTGTTGCTGTTGCCAGCTGCGGCCACGAACAGGATACCGGGCGCGCTGGCAAAGGCCGCCTTCAGCGCGGCCTTGCCAATGTCGAACACCTCGCGGGCCAGGGCCTTGCGTGCTGCGACGGTCTGGGGCGTGCCGCACTGCGCCAGTTCATTCTCGATGTCGTTGACGCTGCCGCCCCAGCTCATGTTGACCACCCGCACGCCCTGGCGCTTGAAAAAATCCATCGTGGCGGGCGCATTGGCGGCGTCGCGCCGGGCCAGGTCCAGGCTGGGGCAGGGGTCGGGCTTCAAGGTGTGGCCGAACTCGATGCGCGCCACCACCAGCCGCGCATGCGGGTTGCCGGCCATCGCGATGCCCGCCACATGGGTGCCATGCTCGTAGTTGCTGGTGAGGTTGATCTCCTCGATCACGGTCTTGAACTGATCGGGCGGCAGGGTCGACAACTGTTGCTTGACCTGGCCGGCCTCGGCGCTGTCGATGTTCGATTGCAGGTCGGAGAAGCCCTTGGTGCGGGCAATGAGCTGCGCCAGCCTGGCGCGCAGGTCCGCCGGGATCGCCATCAGTTCGCCGGTGGTGGGCCGGCTGTACTTGTCGAAGGCCATCAGCGCTGGCTGGCCGTCGGACCCGCGCACCACCTGGCGGCCGAACAGCGCGGTATCGACGCCGCTGTCCCAGACCGCCAGGATCACCGGCGTGTACTTGCCGGCCTCGGGCAACACCACGTCCCGCACGGCCCAGATGTCGGGCTTGTTGGCCGCGTTTCGGGCCAGGTAGCCGCTGTAGACCTCAACCAGCGTGGCCTTCAGCGGCAACACGCCTTGCATCGCCACGCGAGCGTTGATAAGCGTGGGCACGTAGTCGCTGCCCAGCATGCCGGTGGCATCGACCATCGGCTGCAACACCTCACGGGTGCGGCCCAGGATCAGGCCCTCGCCGATGACCTCGGCACCGGCCTTGGACTGGCGGATGTCGTTGGCGATCACTGCAAAGGGCAGCGGCTTGAGTTCACGTTGCAGAAAGTCGGCCACGCCCAGTCGATAAGCCTCGCTGCCGGGCTGGCCCAGCTTGGCGGCGCTGGCCATGGCCCTCAAACGCAGGCCTGACAGCAGCTTGTCGGCAGGTTTGTCCTGCAAGGCACGCACCTGCTCGGCGCGGGCCAGCGCCTGGTCGTAGCGGCCCTCGACAAAATCAAGCTGTGCCAGCAGGCCCAGCAGGTCGCGCTGGGTGGCCTTGTCGGCGATCTCATAGCGCGCCAGCACCGCTTCGGTGTCGCGCCGAAGCGCCGCCGCCAGGCTGGCAAATGCCGCTTCGGCAGCGGGCTCGGCACGCACCAGGGCCTCCAGCTTGCCCGTCACCGGGTAGCTGAAGCGCGGCAGGTCGGCCGCCTTCTCGATGCGCGGCTTGGGCTCGGCCGCTACTTGGGCCAACACGGCCGTGCCGGGCAGCACCAGGGCCAAGGCCAGCAAGGCGGTGGCCTGAAAGCGGGAGGGCATGGGCATGGGCATGGGCATGGGCATGGGCATGGCGTAGGTGGCTGGCTTCATTGCTTCAGATCGTCGAAAAAGGCCTTGGCATTGAAATCGCGCCCGAGAAAATCATGCACCAGCTGCGCCGGCTTGCGCTGGCTGCCATTGGCCAGCACCGTGTCGCGGTAGCGCCGGCCGACCGTGGGGCTGAGCTTGTCGGCGGCAAAGGCGGTGCGCAGGTCGACCGCCACCACCTTGCTCCACAGGTAGCCGTAGTAACCGGCGCTGTAACTGCCTGCGATGTGGCTGAAGCCGGCCGGGAACATCGTGCCGGCCACATGGCCCAGGGGCGTGTCGCCTTCCATCTGGGCCCACAGCGCCATCGGGTCGCGTCGATCGGCGCCGTACAGCGCCAGGTCGTAGCTGGCGTACAGATGCTGGCGGGACTCTGCGATGCCCTTGCCGTAGTGGCGCGCGGCCACGGCTTTTTCGATCAAGGCATCGGGCACCGGCTTGCAGCTGGGGCAGACCTGGGCAAACAGCTTGAGCACCTGCTTGTCGTAGACCCAGTCTTCCAGCATCTGCGAGGGTGCCTCGACAAAGTCGCGCTGCACCCGCGTGCCGGCCTGTTGAACATGGCGGGTATGGGTCAGGTTGTTGTGCACCGCGTGGCCCAGCTCGTGCAGCAATGTCTCCAGTTCGTCGAGCGTGAGGCCCTTGCGGTCGAAATTGACCACCAGCGCCGCTTGCGAGGGCCGTTTCTGCAGTGTGGATGCGGCATGCAGGCCCCACACTGCGGCGTGGTTGAACTTGCCTTCGCGCGGGTACAAGTCCACCCACAGCGTGGCCAGCGCCTTGCCGGTGGTGGCATCG
>JANOAQ010000056.1:0-1772 GCA_031411195.1 Burkholderiaceae bacterium
CGTCTGCGTTGCGGGCAACTCGATCGAGACACCGCGGCTGCTGCTGCTCAGCGCGTCCGCCAAGTTCAAGGACGGGCTGGCCAACAGTTCGGGCCAGGTGGGGCGCAACTACATGCGCCACATGACGGGCTCGGTCTACGCGCAGTTCAAGCAGCCGGTGCACATGTACCGCGGCACCACGATGGCCGGCATCATCCGCGACGAGGCCCGCCACGACACCAAGCGCGGTTTTGCCGGCGGCTACGAGCTGGAAACACTCGCGCTGGGCGTGCCGTTCATGGCCGCCTTCCTGAACCCAGGCGCCTGGGGCGGCGAGTTCACCGAGTACATGGACAACTACACCAATCTGGCCGGCATGTGGCTGGTGGGCGAGGACATGCCGCGCGAAACCAACCGCGTCACGCTCAACGCCACGCTGAAAGACAAGTGGGGCAACGCCGCGCCCAACGTGCACTTCGATGACCACGACAACGACATCGCGATGCGCGAGCATGCCTTCAAGCAGGGCCAGGCGGTGTACGCGGCGGCCGGCGCGATCAAGAGCTTTCGCACGCCGCCGTATCCCAGCACCCACAACCTGGGCACCTGCCGCATGGGCGCCAGCGCCAAGAACAGCGTCTGCAACGCCTACGGCCAGACCCACGACGTGAGCAACCTGTTCATCAGCGACGGCAGCCAGTTCACCACCGGCGGGGCCGAGAATCCGACGCTGACCATCGTCACGCTGGCCATCCGTCAGGCCGAGTACATCGCCAAGCAGATGACGGCCCGCGCCATCTGAAGCCAGCCCCTGCGCAGGAGACCCAAATGTGCGAGTTCTTTGTCAAGGCCGACCCGATCCAGTACGAACCACGCACCCGCACGCTGCGCATCCACGGCGTGCTGACCAGCCTGCGGCTGGAGAACATGGTTTGGGACCTGCTGGCCGAAATGGCCGAGGCCGAGGGCCGCACCACCAATGCGCTGATCGTGCTGTTCCACGACGAGATCATGGCGCACCGGGGTGAGGTGCCCAACTTTGCCTCGTTCTTGCGCGTGACCTGCATGCGCTACCTGCGGCGCGGCGCGGCCACGGCCGAACGTGACGCTGAAAGCACCGACGATGCTGAACCCGGCTCGCCCCGGCTGGCGGTAGTGGCCGCCTCACGTTGAACGGCTCACGGTTTCACCCCTCCATGGCCGGCAAGCGACGACCCCGACATGAATTTCACCACTGAACAGCACCCTGGCGTCTGCGCCTCGCCTGACGCTGCCACCCAAGGCTTCGTCTTCAACCACTCGATGCTTCGGGTCAAGGATCCGGCCGTCGCGCTGGATTTCTACACCCGCGTGATGGGCCTGCGCGTGCTGCGCAAGCTCGATTTTCCCGAGATGCGTTTCTCGCTGTACTTCCTGGCGCACCTGCCGGCCGTCAATGGCGTGCCCGATGACGCCGGCGAGCGCATGGCCTGGACCTTCTCGCAGCGCGGCGTGCTCGAACTCACCCACAACTGGGGCACCGAGGGCCAGGCTGATTTCAGGTACCACGACGGCAATGCCCAGCCTCAGGGCTTCGGGCACATCTGCTTTTCAGTGCCCGATCTCGACGCTGCAGTGGCCTGGTTCGACCAGCATCAGGTGCCCTACGTCAAGCGGCCCGATCAGGGCAAGATGAAGAACGTTGCCTTCATCAAGGATCCCGACGGCTACTGGATCGAGATCGTCGAGGCGGCGCGGCTGAAGACCCTGGGCACTTGAGCCCAGGCGGGCGGGGCCAGAATGGCGGGTTGAAT
>JANOAQ010000057.1:0-1726 GCA_031411195.1 Burkholderiaceae bacterium
GCCACCCGCGCTGCCGCCCTCGGCAGGCTTCAGCCGCACTTGCTGCGCCAGCGCCTTGGCCACCGGCGCCGAGAAGCGCACGCTCATCGGGCGGATCGGCAGGCAGGGCGCGTTGGCGCGTTCACGCTCGCAGCTGAACTCGGCCACGAAGTTGCGCCGCACCTGAAAATCAAAGCGCTGCACAGTCTTGCCCACCACCTTGGCATTGGCAGCGGCGGCGATGCCGGTGCCCCACACCAGCCGAATGCGCGCCTCGTGCGGCAACGGGCGGCCACAGGCCACCATCAGCACGCGGGCCTGGATCTTGGCCATGCCGCGGGCTTTGAGCACCGCGTCGCGCTCGGGCCCTGCGATCACGCGTACCGGCAGGCGTTCGCCGATGCCCTGCACCTCGCACCACAGCTTGCCGGCCAGGCTGGCCTCGACCACCGGGCCGGTGAGGGTGAGCAGAAAGTGCTGCTCTTCCTCGATCTCTCCGCCTTCGTCGGGCTGCACCGAATCGACCGTGGGCGCGCCGGTGGAAAAGCTGAAATCGGTGGTGCCGGTCAGCGGCCCTTGCTGGGCCAGCCAGCCCGGCTTGATTGCCACGCTGCACTGCAGGCCGGGCGGCAAGGGCTCGCGAAAGTCATAAAGCCAGGTGCGGGCATCCGACCAGCGGCCACTGCCAGTGGGCGTGCCACCCTGGCAGGCCACCGCCACCGGGTCGGCCTGCTTGAGCGCGCCGAAGGGCACCACACCTTCGTTGAAGCGCACCACCACCTGCTGAACCCGGGCCGCCTCGCCCTGCGGGCTGACGGTGGTGATGCTGGCGGCCTGCGCTGCGCTGCTGCCCAACGGTGCCAGCCCCAGGCCCGATGCCAAACCCAGAGCAACCCCCACCAGCTTGGCCACCCGATACCACTGTCCGCGCATGCGTTTCTCCCTGGGGCCTGCGGCCCAAAAGGCAGCAGGCTCGCAGGCTACAACGGCAGGACAGGGGTGGCGTTGATGGCCACTAAAAATACCGGCGGGTGGGGTTGCTTAGGCGGTGCGCTCAGGCCGCGGCAAAGCGCGCCAGGCGCTGGTTGATGATGCCCTCGGCCTCGGCCATGATGCGGTCGATCAGCTCCTTCACCGTGGGCACGTCGTGGATCAGGCCGGCCACCATGCCGCAGCTCCACGCGCCGGCTTCCATCGCGCCGTCGATCATGATCTTGGGGTAGACGCCGGCCACCTCTTCGATGATGTCTTCGAACTTGAGGGCCGAGCCCAGGGCCTTCTCCTTGGCCAGCAGGCGATCAACGGCGTCATTGCGCAGCACGCGCTCGGTGTTGCGCAGCGGGCGCATCACCAGGCGGGTGTCCAACTCGCTGGCAGCGACGATGGCGTCCTTCACGTTCTGGTGCACCGGCGCCTCTTTGGTGGCGATGAAGCGGGTGCCCATGTTCATGCCCTCGGCGCCCAGCGCCAGCGCGGCCACCAGGCTGCGGCCATCGGCCATGCCGCCAGAGGCCACGAACGGGATCTTCAGCTCGTCGGCCGCGCGCGGCAGCAGGATGAAGTTCGGCACGTCGTCCTCGCCCGGGTGGCCGCCGCACTCGAAGCCATCGACGCTGACGGCGTCGCAGCCGATCTGCTCGGCCTTCAACGAGTGCCGAACCGAGGTGCATTTGTGGATTACTTTGATGCCGCCCGCCTTTAAGGCCGGCATGTATTGCTCGGGGCTGCGACCCGCGGTTTCAACTAC
>JANOAQ010000058.1:0-3018 GCA_031411195.1 Burkholderiaceae bacterium
GTGTCGCGGACTCAGCCGCCGCCGGGCCGCCCCAAGGCGGCTGAGCGCCCCCTTGGGGGGCAGGAGCGAAGCGACGTGGGGGCGGGCATTTCAGCCGAAGCCGGGCCGCCCCAAGGCGGCTGAGCGCCTCCTCGGGGGGCAGGAGCGACGCGTCGTGGGGGGCGGAGATCTCAGCGCAGCACGGCCCGAAACCAGCGTGGCAACCAGGTATTGCGCGCCGGTGCGGCGCTGCCGATCGCCGCACGTTGCTCGCGCTCGTCCAGCCATTGCTCCATGCCGAAGCAGGTGCCCATGTCGGCAGGCTCCGGCTGTCGGAGCGTGCGCGGGCGCCTTTGGGTCAGGCGGGCAATCAGGCTTGGGCTCACGGCTGGGGGCATGGCGGGCACTCGGCTAGGCGTTGACAGGCAGAGATGGCGGGACGGTGAAGCGCAGGTTGCCATTTCCATGGCGCCGGTATCGCGGGAACAACCGTTGCTTTCCAGTTAGCCATCGGATTGGACGGCACCGGCCGGCCAATGCATTGGGAACTCTTCACATTTGAGGACGGCGCATCGCCCCCGTTTTGGGGGGGTGATGTGTCGTCGGCACCAGTTGTGATCAAAGTCACTGCGCAAAAGAGGACTACCGCACAGAACGTCTGTGCACCGCCCGCCTACCGTCCATGGATGATGAGCAACCCTCAAGACAGCCGTGTGGCAACACGCAAATTTGCCAACTTTCGCGCGCCAGCAGCCCCACCTGAACCGCTGCTGCGCGAATGGCTGGCCCCGCACCACGACACCCTGTTTCGCTGGACGATCGCCCGGGCAGGCAGCGCCGATGACCGTCGGGCCCTGGCCGAGGTGGCGGTCGCCATTCAGCGCCTCCGTGGCTCGGCCGAATTCGTTGCGTGGCTGTTCGGGGCAGCGCTGCAGGCCGCGCACCGGCTTGGTGGTCAAGGCGGCCTGGACGAAACCAGCCTGACAGGCCTGCCGCCTGAATTGCGGGCACTGCTGCGTCTGGTGGCCCGCAAAGAACTGCGCGCGGTCGAAGGCATGGCCTTGCTGGCCCAACGCATGGGCTATGTGCGCGGACGCTTGGTGCGCACACGTCTGGGTGGCTGAGAGCGACCCAACCGATGCATCTGCCAATCATTAGCTTTTCTGATGAATCAAGACTTCAATGAATGACGCTTCATGAACGAGCGGGCGCTGCCGACAATCCGGCATCGCATCCGGGCGCTTTAGTCCGGCCCTCCGTTCCTCCAGGAGACTGGCATGAAGGTCCTCGTTCTCGGCGCCGGCATCATCGGCGTATCCACTGCCTGGCATTTGCTCAACGAGGGCCACGAGGTGACGGTGGTCGACCGCCAGAGCGACGCCGCGCTGGAAACCAGCTTTGCCAATGGCGCGCAGATCTCGGTGAGCTTTTGCGAGCCCTGGGCCAACGCCAGTGCCCCTTTCAAGGTGGCCAAGTGGTTGCTTCGCGATGACTCGCCCCTGCTGTTTCGCCCCAAGCTCGACCCGCACCAGTGGCGCTGGGGCCTGTCGTTTCTGGCCCAGTGCAACGATGCCGCCTTCGAGCGCAATGTGCGCCAACTGGTGGCCCTGGGCCGCTACAGCCATGAGTCGCTGAAGGGCGTGGTGGCCGCCACCGGCATCGAGTACCAACGCCTGGAGCGCGGCATCCTGCATTTCTTTTCGTCCGAGGCCGATTTCCAGGCCGGCGCTGCCGGGGCCGAATTGATGCGCAAATACGGCGTAGACCGCCGCGTGCTGGGCCGCGACGAGGTCTTGAAGGTGGAGCCCGCGCTGGCCACCTTCGGCCCCAACATCCACGGCGGTACCTTCACGCCCAGCGACGAATCGGGCGACGCCATGGTCTTCACCCAGAAGCTGGCCGCACTGTGCCGCGCACGCGGCGCCACCTTCCTGCACGACACGGCCATTGCGCGCATCGACATGGCTGGCGGCCAGATCAGCGGCGTGCGCGTGCGCCCGGTGGCCGGCGGCGCGGCGCGCAACCTGGTGGCTGATCAGTACGTGGCAGCCATGGGCAGCTACACCGCGCCGATGCTGCGCCCCTTGGGCCTGTGGTTGAACATCTACCCGGCCAAGGGTTACTCGGCCACGCTCAAGCTCAAGCGCCCGAAGGATGCCAGTGTGGTGAGCCTGCTCGACGACACCCGCAAGATCGCCATCAGCCGCTTGGGTGCGCACATCCGCATCGCTGGCACGGCCGAGCTGGCAGGCTTCGACACCTCGCTGGACGGCGCCACCGCCCAGAAGCGTTGTGCCGCCCTGGTGCAACGGTACGAAGCGCTGTTCCCCGGCGTGGCCGACATCAGCGAGCCCCACTACTGGACGGGCCTGCGCCCGAGCACGCCCACCAACATCCCCTACATCGGCCGCAGCAAGATCGGCAATCTGTGGCTCAACGCCGGCCACGGCACCTTGGGCTGGACCCACGGCGCCGGCTCGGGCCAGGCCCTGGCCGAGCTGATGAGCGGCAAGCGTCCGGCACTGGCCTTCGGCTTTTGCGGCGGCGCCATGCCCGCAGCCAAGCCCTTCGTGGCGGTGCGCCGCCCCAAGCCCGCGCGCTGAGCGCCCCCTTGGGGGCAGTAGCGTCGCGACGTGGGGCAGGCATAACAGCCGCCGCCGGGCCGCCCCAAAGCGGCTGAGCGCCCCCCCCCGGGGGCAGGAGCGAAGCGACGTGAGGGTGGGCACCTCAGCCGCCGCCGGGCCGCCCCAAGGCGGCTGAGCGCCCCCCCGGGGGGCAGGAGCGAAGCGACGTGGGGGCAGGCATTTCAGTGCAGCAGCGGCGAACCCGCGCGCAATTCCACCGGTAGCCCTGCAGGGGCCGGCGGGCGGGCTTGCCAGCGCGCCACCCAGTCACAGAACTGTGCCACCGGCAAGGGCCTGCTCATGTGGTAGCCCTGGCCTTCGTCGCACTTGAGCTCATGCAGCAGGGCCAGCACGGCGGCGTTCTCGACGCCTTCGGCCACCACGCTGAGGCCCAGGTTGTGGGCCAGGTCGATGG
>JANOAQ010000059.1:0-2171 GCA_031411195.1 Burkholderiaceae bacterium
CACCGTCTCGGTGCTCAGGCCCAAGCCGGTCCACACCAGGTCCAGGTGGGCGCGCTGGCCAGCCCCATCGGCCGGTGCCAGGCGCAATTGCACCAGCGTGATGCCGTATTCGTCGGCCAGGCGCCCGGCCAGGTAGGCCAGCGCCTGCAGCAGCGAGAAGCTGTCGACCTTCAACCACAACGTCTCGTCCAGCGTGTCGGCGGTGGCGCGCAGGCCGGGCAAGGCCTGCAGCCGGCGCAGCGCGGCCGCCACCAGGTCGGCACCCAGCATCTCCTCCAGCGGCCAGCGGGTGGCCAGGCCGTCGGCGGTCTGGCGGGCCGCGTCCGTCAGGCGTTGTCCCAGGGCGCGCAGTTCGTCATGCACCACGGCCTGAAAGCGGGCGCGCTGGGGCTCGTCCAGGTCCGGGTACTCCAGCATCTCTGCCGCCGCCTGCAGATTGGCCAGCGACGCGCGGCTGCCCTCGGTCAGCCCCAGCAGCCACTGGTCGCGCGCGCCGGCCTGCTCGAACTCGCGCGTCACGTTGGCCAGCAGCAGCACGAAGCCATTCAGGGCGGGCTCGTCCACGGCCCGGGCCGGCGCCGCGCCGGCGGCGGGCGGCGGGTCGACACTGCGCACCGGCGCCATCTGCACGCGCAGCCACTGGCCGCTGGCGGTGGCAGTGAGGAACTGGGCCGAGGGGCTGGCCACGCCGCGCCGGCCCTGCTGGTGTAGGGCCTCCAGCGCATGGGCCAGCAGCTTGCGGTCGAAGACCTTGTAGATCGAGCGGCCCAGGCCGATCAGCTCGCTCCCGTCGGCGCCCGAGGGCACCACCGACAGCGCGCGGAACTGCGCCCTGGCGCTGCCGTTGTAGAGCAGGATGCGGCCGTCCAGGTTGCACACCAGCACCGCCTGGGTCAGCTCGGACATCAGCGCGGCCAGGCGCCTGCGCTCCTGCTCAATGCCGCGGCTGGTGGCGGCCACCTGCAGCGCCATGTCACTGCGCAGCGCGCCGCGCTGGGCCACCAGCGCATTGAACGCGCCGGCCAGGCCCTGCAGCGCCGCATCGCCGTCGCTGGCCAGTGCGCGCTGGGCATCGGTGTCCACCAGCACCCGGGCGGCTTCCAGCAATTGCGCCGGCGCCAACACCCAACGCCGCCAGGCCCGTGGCACCCACCAGCCCAGGCCGGCCAGCAACGCCAGCACCGCCAGCAGCACCAGTGCGCCACGCGGCGCCAGCAGGTCGGCGGCCTGGGCCTGCTCGGCCGGCGCCAGCGTGGCCCACAACAGCGCGACCGTGGCACCGGCCCAGGCCAGCACCGCCAGCGCGCAGGCCGCCACGGCCAGCGCCAGGGCGCGCAACTGCTGCTGCTCGGGGTGGGTCATGGTGGCTGGGCCAGCAGGTCGCGGACCTTCGCCACCAGGTCCTTGGTGGCGAAGGGCTTGGTCATGTAGGCATCGGCGCCCAGCGCCAGGCCCTTGGCCATGTCGGTGTCGCGGCCCTTGGCGGTGAGCATCAGGATGCGCACGCCGTTGCAGGCCTCGTCGGCGCGCACCGCCTGCAGCACCTCCAACCCGGTCTTCTTGGGCATCATCACGTCCAGCAGCACCAGGGCCGGGCGGTCACGCAGGATGGCGTCCAGCGCTTCCTGGCCGTCGCGGGCCAGGCTGACCGCGAAGCCGGCACGCTTGAGCAGGAACTCCAGCGAGATCAGGATGTTGGGCTCGTCGTCGGCGATCAGGATGGTGGCGGTCATCGGGGGTCTCCTGGCGGCAGCTTCTCGGGCAGGCCGGGCTCGCCTGCCCATGCGGGCGCCGGGCCGGCATCAGCCTGCCATGGCAACGTGAAACCGAACAGCGCGCCTTGCCCTGGATCAGACTGCACCCACATCCGGCCGCCAAAGTGTTCCACGATGCGCCGGCTGATCGGCAGGCCCAGGCCAGTGCCCTGGGGCCGGTGCAGCGCGTCGCCGCCCTGGCGGAACTTCTCGAAGATCAGCGCCTGCTGCGCGGCCGGCACGCCGGGGCCGTTGTCCTGCACCGTCACGGTCAGGCCACCGGCGTCGGCCTGCAGCGCCACCACCACCCGGCCACCCTGGAGCGGCAGGAACTTGGCGGCATTGGACAGCAGGTTCAACAGCACCTGCAGCAGCCGGTCCTCGTCGGCCTGCAGCGTGGCGGCCGCATCGGGAAAG
>JANOAQ010000060.1:0-2680 GCA_031411195.1 Burkholderiaceae bacterium
GGACGTCTGGCGCGAGCAGTTCAAGGCCCTGGGCAGCAACTACCGCGACCCCAAGCTGGTGCTGTTTCGCGGCGCCACGCCCACCGCCTGCGGCCGCGGCGAGGCGGCGATGGGCCCCTTCTACTGCCCGGGCGACGAGAAGGTCTACATCGACCTGGCCTTCTACGACCTGCTGCGCAACCGGCTGGGCGCGCCCGGTGACTTTGCCCAGGCCTATGTGGTGGCCCACGAGGTGGGCCACCATGTGCAGAACCTGCTGGGCATCACCGCCAAGATCGACGCCCAACGCGGCAAGGTGCCCGAGGCCCGCATGAACGCGCTGTCGGTGCGGCTGGAGCTGCAAGCCGATTGCCTGTCGGGTGTCTGGGCCTTCCACGGCCAGCGCCTGAAGCAGATGCTGGAGCAGGGCGATGTGGAGGAAGCGCTGAACGCAGCCTCGCAGATCGGCGACGACACCCTGCAGCGCCAGTCACAGGGCACGGTGCGGCCCGAGACCTTCACCCACGGCAGTTCGGCCCAGCGGGTGAGCTGGTTCAAGCGCGGGCTGGCGGCCGGCCGCATGGCCGACTGCAACACCTTCGAGGCGCGCGCGCTGTAGCGGTGCGGCGCTGCTGGCGCGCCGCCCGAATCAGCGGCGCGCGCTGGACAGCCAGTCGCAGCGCAAGCGGCCTTGCCGGTGCAGGCGGCGGCGCCAGCGCACATACAGGCCGGGCAGGGCCACCAGCGCCCCGCACAGCAGCAGCACGGTCAGCGAGCCCATGAACCAGGCGGCGGGCAGGCCGGTCCAGCCTGCCACCCAGACTGACAACAAACCGTCCCACACCTGCTGCTCCACCTGGTGGCCCAGCGGGTGGCTCAGGTGCCATTGCTTGATGCTGCTGAGTTGCTGCAAGGTCATGGTGCGCTCCGGTCGGCGGCAAGAACATCCTAGCCCCGTGTTGGACCTGCCGCGTCCGTCGAAGTAGGGGCCTGTTCACGCCCCGGGCCGGCCTGCCGGGTTGCCGCCTCATCATTTGTGACTGTGGCATTCGGCTGCGGCTGGTGGCATCATCGTTGCGAACTACTGCACGGAGGTGGCGCGTGACCCGATCAACGATGCTGGGAGGTTTCCCATTACGGCAGCTGGCGGCCAAGGCGCTGCTGTGCTTGTTGCCGCTGCTGCCGATGTCGCAGGCTGCGGCCACCAACTATGTCTTCACGACTTCGGGCACATCGCCTGACAGCGGGGCGGCAGCGATGGATGTCAACGATGCCGGCACGGTGGTGGGCTACCAGTACGACAACAACAGTTCGGCCACCCGTGCCTTTGTCTATGCCGGCGGCGTCAAGACCAATCTGGCCGGGCCCAGCGGCGCGATCAGCGTCGATCTGTCGGGCATCACCAACAGCGGCTTGATGGTGGGCAATTATTCGACCACCTGGGTCGACGATGGCACCGGCTACTTGTACCCAGGCCCGAGCAGGATCTTCAGCCAGTTGAATGGCGCCTACGCCGACATCGACGTCCCTGGATTGCCGGCAGCAACCGTACTGGGCATCTCGTCCAACGGCCGGTGGATCGTTGGCAACCAATTCGATGATTTGGGGCATGGGCGGGGCTTTGCCTTCGATATCCTGCCCGGCGGCGTGGTCACGGTCTTTGACGGCAGCGCCAACAACATCGTTGCGGCCGGCGTCAACAACCTGGGGGTGGTGGTCGGCTTCGACCGCTCACAGGTGGTCGGTGTCGGCACCCTCGGGCCGGCCTGGACTTTCGACTTGAACACCGGCCAACGCACCGAGTTCAACGTGGCGGGTTCGCAGCGCACAGGCGCCCGCAATATCACCGACGTCGGCGTGATTTCGGGTTATTACTACACCAGCCTGCGGCCAGCGGTGGCTCATGGTTTTACAGGGCTTGGCGGCAATTTCGAGTTCTTTGACGTGCCGGGGTCCAGCCGGACCTCTGTCCTGGCTGGCAATGATGTGGGAATGCTGGTGGGTGTCTATTCGGATGCCAGCGGCAACGAGGGTGCATTCCTCGCCGTGCCGGTGCCCGAGCCCGCCGCAGCCTGGCTGTTGCTGGGCGGCCTGGCCGGGCTGGTGGCCCTGCGTCGCATACAGGCCTTGCCGGCGATATCGGCCTGATAGGCCTCGCGCGCTACCCGGCGCGGCGCTGAATCAGCCCGGGTAGCTTCCCGGCAGCAGGATCGAGGCGTCCACCTGCCCGATCTGCGTGCGCCCGCAGAAAGCCATCGTCACGTCCAGCTCCTTGTGGAGGATCTGCAGCGCCTTGGTGACGCCGGCCTCGCCCATCGCGCCCAGGCCGTAAGCCATGGCCCGGCCGATGTAGGTGCCCCGCGCCCCCAGGGCCCAGGCCTTGAGCACGTCCTGGCCGCTGCGGATGCCGCCGTCCATGTGCACCTCCAGCCGGCTGCCCACCTCGGCCACGATGGCCGGCAGGGCCTCGATGCTGGACGGCGCGCCATCCAGTTGGCGCCCGCCGTGGTTGCTGACCACGATCACGTCGGCGCCGCTGTCGGCCGCCAGGCGGGCGTCCTCGACATCCATGATGCCCTTGAGGATGAACTTGCCGCCCCATTGCTTCTTGACCCATTCCACGTCGGCCCAGGACAGGCGCGGGTCGAACTGCTCGTTGGTCCAGGCGGCCAGTGAATTCATGTCGCTGACCTCCTTCACA
>JANOAQ010000061.1:0-5246 GCA_031411195.1 Burkholderiaceae bacterium
GCACCGATGTCGGCCATCGAAGCGACCACCCGTATCGGCGCGCCGGATTCATCACGCTCGGCCACCACCACGTGCACGTCGAACCAGCACCAGCCGTCACGCACCCGCACCCGGGCTTCGCGCCGCAGTCCCGCGCCGGGCGGGATGTCGACCGTTGCCAGCGCGCTGCGAAGCGCTTCGCGGTCGTCGGCATGCACCTGGTGCAGCCAGCGGTCGAGGCTGTTGTTGTACTCGCCGTCCGGGTCGTCCATCAGCGCGCGCCAGCGGGCCGAGACGTAGGCATCGCCGGTGCGCAGATTCCAGTCGGCCACGCCCAGGTCAGAGCCGGCCAGGGCCAGTTGCCAGCGCTCGTGCAGGTGCACCCCTTCGCCGATCTGGGCCTGGGTCAGCAGCACGGTCAGTGCCAGCGTGGCGCACCACGCCCAGAGCAGGGCCTGCCCATGGCCACCCACGGTGTGCACCAAGGTTGCAAAGGGGCCGATGCCCAGGGCGGTGTCTATCCACAGGGCCAGCGCCATCAAGAGTGCCGTGGTGCCGGCCGCAGCCAGCCCCACCCGCGCGGTGAGCGCGCTCAGCAGCAGCAATGTGGGCAGCAGCAAGGCCAGCGAGCCCAGGCCCCAAGCGCCCGGGCCTGCCAGCGCGATGGCCGCGCCGGTCAACAGCAAGCAGCTACCGGCCAGGCCGAGGGTGGCCCAGCGGTGCATCGGATCGAACGCTTTGCGCAGGTTCTGCCGAGTGAGGGCCAGCAAGGGCGTGCCGGCCAGCAGAACGCCCAAGGCATCGCCGGCCCACCAGTGCAGGGCGGTGACCGGCAGGCGCAGTGCGTTGGTCTGGCCGCCGATGGCCAGCCAGGCCACGCCGTTGGCGGCCGACACTACAGTGGCCCCGACGATGCCACCGCCCAGCAGCAGCCAGAGGTCCCGGCGTTGCTCGAGCCGGGGGTTGAATCCTGCCCGAGCCAGCCAGCGTGCGGCACCCCAGGCGCCACCCACATTGCCGGCAACAAACATCACGGCCTGCCACAGCGGCGCGCCCTGGGTGAGGTTGACGGCCAGCACGGCCACTGCCAGGGCGGGCGCATAAGCGGGGCCCCAGCGCACCAGCACCGCCAGCGCGATGCCAATGGCCGGCCAGAAGGCGCTGACCAAGGGCGTGGGGCCAGGCCAGGCCAGGCCCAGCAAACCCGCCGTGAAGTAGGCCAAGCCCACCAACAGCGAACGCAGCACCCATCCTGCCCATCGGTGGGCAGCGGGCCCGGTGGGCTCCGAAAATGCCGAGTCAGCACGCATCAGTGACTTGGGCAGGTTGATTTCATGGACGCAGCGCCATGGTCGGCGCTGGGCCAACAACGCAAAACGGCCCGGACAGGGCCGGGCCGTTCGAGCCGGATGGCCGCAAAAAAGCCGGCCAAACGCGCTGGAGTATCAGAGCGCGAAATCCTCGATCTTGGCGCCGCCTGCCAATGCCGCCTTCAGCCATTTGGGCTGCAGGCCGCGGCCGGACCAGGATTCGCCCGTGGCGCCATTGCGGTATTTGGCTGCCACCTTGCCGGTGGATTTGACCGCAGCCGGACGGCCCAGTGGCGACTTGCCTGCAATATCGGCCGCCGTGAGGCCAAACTCGGCCATCATGGCCTTGACTTTGCCGATAGCCGCAGCGCGCTCCTCGCGTTGGGCGTCGGCGATTTTCTTTTCGATTTCGGCGCGTTGCGCCAGCAGGTCTTGCAGTGACATATTCGGGCTCCGGTTGAAAGGACAACGAGGCCGAGTATATACCCAGAACCAATCGCATCTCCATCAATGCAGCGATGGGCAAAATCGAGGCTTGAATGGTGCGTTCAGGGTGCCGGCGGCACATAACCAACAGGCTGATCGACACCTTCGCCAAAAAAGAACTGCTCCATCTGGCGGGCAAGGTATTGCCGGGCGCGCAGGTCGGCCAGATTCAACCGGTTTTCATTGACCAGCATGGTCTGGTGTTTGAGCCAAAGCGCCCACGCTTCCTTGCTGACATGGGCGTAAATGCGTTTGCCCAGATCACCCGGGTAAGGGGCGAAGTCGAGGCCGTCGGCCTCCTTCTTGAGGTGGACGCATTGCACGGTACGGGTCATTGGGGTTCTCCTGAGGGCTGTGGGTAAGGCTGTTAGAGGCGTCAGCCAAGTTTCTTGACCAGAACCTGCGAGCGCCGGTCCCAGTTGTATTTGCGTTTGCGCGCTTCAGGCAGCCAATCGGGGTCGACTTGCACAAACCCCCGCTTGATGAACCAGTGCATGGTCCGGGTGGTGAGCACGAAGATACTTTCCATGCCCTGGGCGCGTGCGCGGTGCTCGACACGCTTGAGCATGCGCTCGCCATCGCCTTGACCCTGCACCTGGGGCGATACCGTCAAGGCGGCCATTTCGCCGGTGCGCGCTTCGGGGTAGGGGTAAAGGGCAGCGCAGCCAAAAATCACGCCGTCGTGCTCGATGACGGTGTAATTGGCAATGTCGCGCTCGATTTCGGTGCGCTCTCGGCGTACCAGCGTGCCATCGCGCTCGAAAGGCTCGATCAGTTGCAAGATGCCGCCCACGTCGTCGGCAGTGGCCTCGTGCAAGGATTCCAGCTTTTCATCGACCACCATGGTGCCGATGCCGTCGTGGGTAAATATCTCCTGCAATATGGCGCCGTCGACTGCAAAGGGCAGGATGTGCGAGCGTTCGACACCCGCCTCGCAAGCTTTGACGCAGTGTTGCAGGTAGAAGGCCGCATCACTTGGGGCGGTGGCCGCCGGCAGGGTGGCCAGCAGGCGCTTGGCATCGGCCAAGGCCAGTTCAGTGTCGATGGCGCTGTCGTTGTTGTTGCGGTCTTCGGCAATGCCGGGGGTTTCAGTGATGAACAACAATTTGTCGGCCTGCAGCGCCACGGCCGTGGCCGTGGCCACGTCTTCCATCGTCAGGTTGAAGGCCTCGCCGGTGGGTGAAAAGCCGAATGGGCTGAGCAGCACCAGCGCACCGATGTCAATCAGCTTGCGCATGGCGGTGGCGTCGACACGCCGTACCACGCCCGAATGCATGAAATCCACCCCGTCGACGATGCCGACCGGCCGGGCCGTGAGGAAGTTGCCCGACACCACCCGCACCGTGGCATTGGCCATGGGCGTATTGGGCAGGCCCTGCGAGAAAGCGGCTTCAATTTCGAAGCGCAACTGGCCGGCGGCTTCCTGCGCGCAGTCCAAGGCCACCGCATCGGTCACGCGGATACCGTGGCTGTAGCGCGAGGCATGGCCCTTGGCCGCGAGTTGTTCGTTGACCTGGGGGCGAAATCCGTGCACCAGCACCAGCTTGATGCCCATGGCATGCAGGATGGCCAGGTCCTGCACGAAGTTGTTCAACTTGCCTGCGGCGATCAGCTCGCCGGCCATGCCGATGACGAAGGTCTTGCCGCGGTAGGCGTGGATGTAGGGCGCCACGGCGCGAAACCACGGAATGAAGGTGTGCGGGAAAACCAGGCTCATGGTGCGCGCGATTGTGCCGCAGGGGGTGGGCCCGCTGCGGGTTCAAGGGTGATGGTTGCAGCCGGGCCGCCCCAAGGCGGCTGAGCGGCCCCTCGGGGGGGCAGGCGCGAAGCGACGTGGGGGTGGTCGGTTCAGGCCAGGGCGCCCTGCAGGGCGGCCAACAGGCCTTCGGGCGCCTCGGCCTGCAGGCTGTGGCCCGAGGGCAGGGTGACGATGCGCGCCTTCAGCGCACCGGCGATCTCGCGCGCGGCGCGCGGCGGGGTCATCTGGTCCAGGCTGCCCAGCACCATCGTCACTTTGGCCTGCACGGCAGCCGCCGCCTGCAGGCCGTTGTCGTAAGCGTCGCAGACGCTGAAGTCGTGGTGGAACAGGTTGACCGCACAGCCCCCGGCGTTGGGGCCGGCCAGCACCCGGCGCATCAAGGCCCGGTTGCTGCCATGCAACCACATGCCGGGGCCGGGGAAGGACGGCTTGGCCGCCAGCGTGCCGATCGAGAAGGCATTGACCATGTCGATGGCCTTGAGCGGCGCGCTGGCCGAGGTGCCGAGCAGCGCTTCGGACACCTTCATCGGGTAGGCCGTGCCCACCATCACCAGCCGGCCCACCAGCGCCGGGGCGCGGGCGGCGGCCTCCAGGCCGATCAAGGAGCCCAGGCTGTGGCCGACCACGGTGGCCTGGCCGGGTTGATCCACCCCGGCGGCGGCCAGCACCGCCAGCACCCAGTCGGCAATGGCCTGCACGCTGCCAAGGGCCGGGCCGGCGCTGCGGCCGTGGCCGGGCAGGTCGAGCGCCAGCACGCTGTGGCCATGGTGGGCGCACCAGCGCGCCAACAGCGTCCACACACTGTGGTCGTGCAGGGCGCCGTGCACGAAGACCACGCAAGGCAGGGTGGGGTCGAACGGCTTGCCGCCGGTGTAGGCATAGGCCGAGGTGGGGCCGTTCGGGCCATCGACTTCGAGCTTCATGCTGCGGGTCCTTGCGCGTTCTGCGCCACCTTCAGTGCCCGTTTCAGGTCATCGATCAAGTCGTCGGCGTCTTCCAGGCCGATGGACAAGCGGATGGTGCCGGGGCCGATGCCCGCACGCGCCAGCGCGGCGTCGTCCATGCGGAAATGG
The DNA here is from genome assembly GCA_031411195.1 of Burkholderiaceae bacterium. Classification (GTDB taxonomy): domain Bacteria; phylum Pseudomonadota; class Gammaproteobacteria; order Burkholderiales; family Burkholderiaceae_C; genus Pseudaquabacterium. The sequence goes on from JANOAQ010000061.1 coordinate 4,608, forward strand.
GTGGTGCTGGCCGGGTGGATCACCAGCGAGCGGCAATCGCCCACATTGGCCAGGTGGGAGAAGATCTTCAACGATTCGATGAAGGCCACACCCTGGCTGCGGCTGCCTTTCAAATCGAAACTGAAGACCGCGCCGGCGCCACGCGGTAGCAGGCGCTTGGCCAGGGCATGGCTGGGGTGCGATTCGAGCTCGGGGTAGCCCACGCGGGCCACCGTCGGGTGGGCGGCCAGCATCTGCACCACCTTGCGGGTGTTCTCGATATGGCGGGCCATGCGCAGCGGCAGGGTTTCGATGCCCTGCAGGATCAGCCAGGCGGTGTGCGGGCTGATGCAGGCGCCAAAGTCGCGCAGGCCCTCGCGGCGGGCGCGCAGCAGGAAGGCGCCGACCGTGCTTTCCTCGGTGAATACCATGCCGTGGAAGCCCTCGTAGGGTTGGGCCAGTTCGGCAAATCGGCCGGATTTTTCATGCGCCGCAGCCCAGTCAAACTGTCCGCTGTCCACCAGCAGGCCGCCCACCACGGTGCCATGGCCGGACAGGAATTTGGTGGCCGAGTGGAAGACCAGGTCGGCGCCGTGATCAAAAGGCTTGAGCAGCCAGGGCGGTGTGAAGGTGCTGTCCACCAGCAGCGGCAAGTGGGCC
>JANOAQ010000062.1:0-2575 GCA_031411195.1 Burkholderiaceae bacterium
TGGTGCTGGCCCGGCCCTGCCCGGTGGGTGACCTGCCCGGCTTTGCCGAAGGCGAGGTGTCGGTGCAAGACCTGTCGGCCCAGCGCGCCGCCGGCCTGCTGCTGGGCGGCGATGACCCGGCCGGCCTGCCACCCCTGCCACCCGGCGCCCGCGTGCTGGACGCCTGCGCCGCCCCCGGCGGCAAGACCGCCCACCTGCTGGAGCGGGCCGACCTCGACCTGCTGGCTCTGGACGCCGACGCCCGCCGCCTGGTGCGCGTGCAGGACACGCTCAACCGGCTGCGGCTGCCCGCCGGCGCTGGCCGGGTGCAGCTCAAGGCCGCCGATGCCGGGCAGCCGGCCCAGTGGTGGGATGGCCAACCGTTCGACGCGATCTTGCTGGACGCGCCCTGCACCGCCTCGGGCATCGTGCGCCGCCATCCCGATGTGCGTTGGCTGCGCCGGCCCGAGGACGTGGGCGCCCTGGCGCAGATCCAGCGCACCCTGCTGGACGCGCTGTGGCCCCTGCTCAAACCCGGCGGGCGGCTGCTGTACGCCACCTGTTCGCTGTTCAAGGCCGAGGGCCAGCAGCAGATCGACGCTTTTTTGCAACGTCAAGCCCCCAGCCAGGCACGGCTGGTTACCGCCTCACCCGGCCACCTGCTGGGTGTGCCGGACAATCCGGGCATCCTGCCGACACCAGAGTGCGGCGATGGTTTTTACTACGCGTTGATCCACCACCCTTGAGCCCTTGCCGTCGATGCGCCGCCAGTTCCTGCACCAACTGCTGCGCATCGCCACCTGGCGCGCGCTGGCAGGACTGTTGCTGGCCTTCGCGGCCTGGGGTGCCGCCATGCCATCGCTGGCCCAGGGGGTGGAGCTCAAGCAGATCCACCTGCAGCGCCAGGACAACGAGCTCACACTCGACTTCAGCACCCGCCTCACGCTGGGCGCAGCCATCGAAGACGCGCTGCGCCGCGGCGTGCCGATGTATTTCAACGCCCAGGCTGCCGTCTACCGCAACCGCTGGTATTGGCGTGACGAGCGCATCGCCCGCGTCAGCCGCACCTGGCGCTTGTCGTGGCAACCGCTCACGTCCAGCTGGCGGCTCAGCCTGGGCGGCCTGTCACAGGGCTACGGCAGCCTGTCGGAGGCCTTGACGACGCTCTCTCGCGTGAGCGGCTGGCGCCTGGCCGAGCTCGACCGCATCGAGGCCGGAGAGCGCTATTACGTCGAGTTCAGCTTCAAGCTCGACAACAGCCAGCTGCCCCAACCCATGCAGATCGACCTGGGCGGCGACTGGAAGCTGGGCATCGAGCGCAGCATCCGGCTGGAATGAACAGGCGCATCCAAGCGCGCCGGGCCGAGCGCCGGGCCGCTCCCAAGCCGGCCCGGGTCCCCTTGGGGGACCGGTCGACGTACCCGTCGGCCGAGGGGCTCCAATGACCAAGTCCGCGAAGTGGGCCCTGCTGGTCTCGGCCGTCGCCGTGCTGGGCGCGGCCCTGGTATTGGCCTTCGTGCTCTCGCTGTCGACCAGCGGCTGGCTGGCCGAACGCCACTTTGTCTGGCTGTTCTGGGTCAACGTGGCAGTGGCAGGCTTCTTGAGCGTGGTGATCCTGCTGGGTGCGCTGCGCCTGGTCACGCGGCTGCGCAGCGGCAAGTTCGGCAGCCGGCTGCTGGCCAAGCTGGCCGCTGTGTTCGCACTGGTGGGCGTGGTGCCCGGGCTGTTGATCTACGGCGTTTCCTACCAGTTCGTCACCCGCAGCATCGACAGCTGGTTCGACGTGCAGGTGGCCCAGGCGCTGGACGCCGGCCTGGCCCTGGGCCGCAGCACCCTGGATGCCGCCGCCGCCGACCTGGCCACCAAGGCGCGCAATGGCGCCGAGCGGCTGGGCGACCTGCGTTCGGGTGACCGCCGCCCCGGCGACCGCACGCCGCTGGGCCCGCTGGCACTGGAGCGCGTGCGCAGCCAGCTCGATGTGCCCGACGCGGTGCTGCTGGGATCCACCGGCCAGGTGCTGTCCAGCGCCAGCGGCGGCAACCTGGCCCTGGTGCCCGAGCGACCCAGCGCATCGTTGCTGCGCCAGGCCCGCCAATCCCGCAGCGTCGGTCTGCTCGAAGGCCTGGACGACGAACCCCCCGCCGGCGCCCGGCCCAGTGCACGGGTGCGCGCAGTGGCCCTGGTGCCCAACACCGAAATCAACCTGAGCGGACCGGCCGAAGAACGCTTCCTGATGCTGGTGCAGCCGGTGCCCGACGCGCTGGTGGCCAATGCGCTGGCCGTGCAGGCCGCCTACCGTGAATACCAGCAACGCGCCCTGGCCCGCGACGGCCTGCGCCGCATGGTGGTGGGCACGCTCACCTTGTCGCTGCTGCTGTCGGTGTTTGGCGCGCTGCTGCTGGCCGTCACCCTGGGCAACCAGATCGTGCGCCCGCTGCTGCTGGTGGCCGACGGCGTGCGCCAGGTGGCCGAAGGCGACCTGACTGCCAAGCCGGTATTCGCCTCGCGCGACGAACTCGGCGGCCTGACCCGCTCGTTTGCCGACATGACCCAGCAACTGGCCGATGCCCGCAACGAAGTGCAGCGCGGCGTGGCG
>JANOAQ010000063.1:0-2286 GCA_031411195.1 Burkholderiaceae bacterium
CCAAGTTGGTCAAGGCATCGGATTTTGATTCCGACATGCGAGGGTTCGAGTCCTTCCTCCCCTGCCAAACATCCACCAGTCCACACCTCAAGCAAGCCCCGACGGAGAACTAGCCGTGCTGTTCAACACCGTGCTGTTCACCGGCAATGCCAACCCGGCCCTGGCCCAGGAGATGGTCAAGAGCCTGGGCGTTGAACTCGGCAAGGCCAGTGTGGGTCGTTTCTCGGACGGTGAAGTCACGGTCGAGTTGCACCAGAACGTGCGAGCCCGTGACGTGTTCGTGGTGCAAAGCACCTGTGCGCCCACCAACGAGAACCTGATGGAACTGCTCATCATGGTCGATGCCCTCAAGCGTGCCAGCGCGCGCCGCATCACGGCGGTGATCCCCTATTTCGGCTATGCCCGGCAAGACCGCCGCCCGCGCTCGATGCGCGTGCCCATCAGCGCCAAGGTGGTGGCCAATCTGCTTGAAACCGTGGGCGTCGAGCGCGTGTTGACGATGGACCTGCACGCCGACCAGATCCAGGGCTTCTTCGACATCCCGGTCGACAACATCTATGCATCACCGGTGTTGCTGTCCGACCTCAAGAGCAAGGCCTACCCCGATCTGGTGGTGGTCAGCCCCGACGTCGGCGGCGTGGTGCGCGCCCGCGCGCTGGCCAAGCAGATGGGCTGCGATCTGGCCATCATCGACAAGCGCCGGCCCAAGGCCAATGTGTCGGAAGTGATGCATGTCATCGGCGAGATCGACGGTCGCAACTGCGTGATCATGGACGACATGATCGATACCGCCGGCACGCTGGTCAAAGCCGCCGAGGTGCTGAAAGAGCGCGGCGCCAAGCGCGTGTTCGCCTACTGCACGCACCCCATCCTGTCGGGCCCGGCTGTCGAGCGCATCGCCAACAGCCAGCTCGATGAAGTGGTGATCACCAACACCATTCCGCTGTCCGATGCCGCCAAGGCCTGCAAGAAGATTCGCCAGTTGTCGGTGGCCTTCCTGTTTGCCGAGACCATTCGCCGCATCTCCGACGGTGAATCGGTCACCTCACTTTTTGCCGAGCAGAACGCCAACTTCTGATCGGCTTTTTCTGGCGCCGGCCCGATCCACCAGATCGACCAGCGCCTTCACCCCGGTGGCCTGGTCGCGGGCCCCACACATGGAGCAACCATGAAATTCACCGCTTTCGAGCGCAATCTGCAGGGGACCGGAGCGAGCCGCCGCCTGCGCATGGGCGGCAAAGTGCCCGGCATCGTTTTCGGCGCCGGCACCCCAGCCATGATCGAGCTGGACCACAACGCGCTGTACTTCGCCTTGAAGAAGGAAGCCTTCCACAGCTCCATCCTCGACATGGAGCTGAACGGCGCCACCCAGAAGGTGCTGCTGCGCGCCTTCCAGTTCCACCCCTGGAAGCAGCAGGTACTGCACGTCGACTTCCAACGCGTCGACGAAACCACCCGTCTGCGCAAGAAGGTGCCGTTGCACTTCTCGGGCGAAGAGCTGTCCGTGGCCGTCAAGACCGACAAGTGCCTGGTCAACCACGTGTCCACCGAAGTCGAGATCGAGTGCCTGGCCACGCAGTTGCCCGAGTTCATCGCCGTCGACCTGAGCGGCCTGGTCAAGGGCCAGTCGCTGCACGTGTCCGACCTGGTGCTGGCTGAAGGTGTCAAGGTGGTCAAGCACGGCAAGCAGGATCCGGTGATCGTGTCGGCCACCGCACCGAAGATCGAAGAAGAAGCCGTGGTCGCCGCGCCCGCCGCGGCCCCGGCCAAGAAGGCCGCCAAGAAGAAGTGATGCAACGCAGCTCGCAAGGGCTGCTTCGCTTCATCCCGGAAGCCCCGCCCTGCGGGGCTTCCGTGTTTCTGGGCCCGGCAGTTTTTGCGGCCGCCTGCGCCATTACAGTGGCGCCACCATGAATGCTGTCGATCCTGCAGCCCTCGAATGCCTGGCCGCGCTGGCTGACGCTGGCAGCTTCGAGCGCGCCGCACAACGCCTGGCCATCACGCAATCGGCGGTGTCGCAGCGCCTGCGGGCACTGGAATCCCACTTGGGCCGCCTGCTGGTGGTGCGCTCACGCCCGCTGCGCCTGACCGAGCCGGGCAAGCTGCTGCTGCGCTATGCCCGGCAGATGCAGGCCATGCGCGCCGACATCGCCCGAGAGCTGGGGGCCGGCATGGGCCAGGACGAGCGCCTGCCCATTGCCGTGAACGCCGACAGCCTGGCCACCTGGGTGCTGCCCGCGCTGGACCCGGTGGTGCGGGCCGGCCAGCGCGAAGGCTATGGCCTGG
>JANOAQ010000064.1:0-5479 GCA_031411195.1 Burkholderiaceae bacterium
GGCAGCGCGGCGTGGCCCGCACCGCGCCGCTGCAGTACCTGATGCCCCTGGTGGCCGGCGCCGTGGCCTGGTGGGTGACCGGCGAGCGCTTCAGCGCATTGAAGATCGGCGGCGCGGGCCTCACCCTGCTGGGCGTGGCCCTGGCGCAGTTTTTGCACCGCAGCGGGCCGGCGTTGCCAGATCAGCCTGCGCCCGCCCGGCCGGATTGACCGGCTCGACCACCGTGGCCTGGCGGCCCAGTTTCAGGCGGTGGCCTGGTGCCCCACCGACAGCATGGGCGGGTTCTTCAGCGTCTGGAAGATCACGCAGTAGCGCTCGGTCAGCTTGAGCAGCGCGTCCACCTGCTCGGTGGTGGCGTCGGTGTCCAGCTCGAAGCGCAGGCGGATGTTGCGAAAACCCACCGCCGCATCCTTGGCGATGCCCAGCGTGCCCCGGCTGTCGATGTCGCCTTCGGCCAACACCGTGGCGTTGCGCAGTTCAATGCCCATCGACGTGGCCACCGCCTTCATCGTCACGCCGGCGCAGGCCACCAGCGCTTCGAGCAGCATGTCGCCCGAGCAGGCCTGCAGGCCTGTGCCACCGGCCACCGGGTGCAGGCCGGCATCGACCAGGCCACGCGCGGTGTCGACCTTGCAGCTGATGCCCTCGGCCAGCTGGCCCTGGGCGCGCACGGTGAACACGGCGCTCTCGGGTTCTTCGCGGTAGCGGGCTTTGAGCGGGGCTTGCAGGGCGCGCAGTTCGTCGGCATTCATGGATGGATCCTGGGCTGGGGGTGGGGGTTGGGGGGGATGGTGGTGGTGGGATTGAACGGAAAGCGTTTTCGTCAGTTTCGACGATACCCTCGGGCGGCCCTGCTGCGCGACCATGCTTGGCGACACCCCACACAAGGCCTTGCGATGATCGGCACCACGCGCTACCCCCATGTCTTCAGCCCGCTCGACCTGGGCCACACCCGGCTGAAAAACCGCATCCTGATGGGCTCGATGCACACCGGGCTCGAAGAAGCGCCGCAGGGCTTCGAGCGCATGGCCGCCTACTACGCCGAGCGCGCCCAGGGCGGCGTGGGCATGATCATCACCGGCGGCATCTACCCCAACGAGCAGGCCGGGCGCGGCGGCAAGCTGTCCACCCCCGCCGAGGCACAAGACCACCGCAAGATCACCACCGCCGTGCACGCCGCCGACCCCGACGTGAAAATCGTGATGCAGATCCTGCACACCGGCCCGCTGGCGCGCACGCCAGATTGCGTGGCGGCATCGGCCGTCAAATCGCGCATCGGCAGCCACACGCCCAACGCGCTGACCGAAGAAGGCATACAGCAGCAACTGGACGACTTTGCCCAGTGCGCCCGCATGGCGCAGTTGGCGGGCTACGACGGGGTCGAGATCATCGGCTCGGCCGGCTACCTGATCAGCACCTTCCTCGTGCAGAAGACCAACCTGCGCACCGACCGCTGGGGCGGCCCCTGGGAAAACCGCATGCGCATCGCGGTGGAAGCGGTGCGCCGCGTGCGCGCCGCGGTGGGCCCGAACTTCATCGTCATCTTCCGCATCTCGGGCATGGACATGCTCGAAGGCGGGCTGGCCTGGGACGAGATCGTCAGCCTGGCCCAGGCCATCGAGGCGGCGGGCGTCAACATCATCAGCACCCACTTCTGCTGGCACGAGGCGCCGGTGCCCACCATCGCCACCATGGTGCCGCGCGCCGCCTTTGCCAGTGTGACGGGCCGGCTGCGCAAGGTGGTCAGGGTGCCGGTGATCACCAGCAACCGCATCAACATGCCCCAGGTGGCCGAAGACGTGCTGGCCCGCGGTGACGCCGACCTGGTGTCGATGGCCCGCCCGATGCTGGCCGACCCCGAGCTGGTGAACAAGGCCCTGCAGGGGCGCGAGGACGAGATCAACACCTGCATCGGCTGCAACCAGGCCTGCCTGGACCACACCTTCGGCGGCAACAAGCAAGTCAGCTGCCTGGTCAACCCGCGCGCTTGTAACGAGACGCTGCTGAACTATTTGCCTGTGAAAGCCGGCAAGCGCATCGCCGTGGTGGGCGCCGGCCCCGCTGGCCTGGCCTATGCCACGGTGGCGGCGCAGCGCGGCCACCGCGTCACGCTGATCGACGCCGGCAGCGAGATCGGCGGCCAATTCAACCTGGCCAAGCGCATCCCGGGCAAGGAAGAGTTCTACGAAACCCTGCGCTACTACCGCCGCATGATCGATGTGCACGGCATCACCCTGCGCCTGAACACCCGCGCCGATGCCGCCAGCCTGAAGGCCGAGGGCTTCGACGAGGTGGTGGTGGCCACCGGCATCGCGCCGCGCCGGCCCGCGCTGCCCGGCATCGACCACCCCAAGGCGGTGAGCTACATCGACGTGATCCTGGGCCGCGCCAAGGTGGGCCGCAAGGTGGCCATCATGGGCGCGGGCGGCATCGGCTTCGACGTGGCCGAGCTGATCACGCACGAAGGCAAATCCGGTGCGCTGGACGTGGATGTGTTCGCCCGCGAGTGGGGCATCGACTTCAAGAACCATCCGCGCGGTGGTGTCACCGGCGTGGTGCCGCAGGTGGCCAAGGCCGACCGCGAGGTAACGCTGATGCAGCGCAAGGCCGACGCACTGGGCCGCAACCTGGGCCGCACCACCGGCTGGACGCACCGCCTGGTGCTGGGCCGCCGCGGCGTGCAGATGGTGGGCGGGGTCGACTACCTCAAGATCGACGATGCCGGCCTGCACACCCTGGTCAATGGCGAGCCGCGCTTGTTCGACGTGGATACGGTCGTCATCTGCGCCGGCCAATTGCCGCTGCGCACGCTGTACGACGAACTGCAGGCCGCCGGCGTGAAGGCCAGCCTGGTGGGCGGCGCCTACGAAGCCTCCGAGCTGGATGCCAAGCGCGCCATAGACCAGGCCAGCCGCATGGCTGCTGAAGTCTGACCGCAACATGAGCGACACCTTGCAAGAGCAACCGCAACTTCACTTCATCCAGGCGCCGGGCATCCGCCTGGCCCACTTCGAATGGCGCGCCGCGTTGCGCGGCAATGGCCCCACGGTATGGCTGGTGCATGCCACCGGCTTTCATGGCCGGGTGTGGGACCAGGCGGTGCAGCACTTGCCGGGGCGCCATGTCATCGCCATCGAGCAGCGCTGCCATGGCCGCAGTGATCCGGTGCCTTTCGACCACTGGCGCCACTTTGGCCAGGACCAGGCCGCGCAGATCGACGCCTGCGGCCTGCAAGGCGCCATCGGCGTGGGCCACAGCATGGGCGGGCATGCGCTGGTGCAGGCGGCGCTGCTGCGGCCGGGCGCCTTCAAGCGGCTGATCCTGGTCGACCCGGTGATGGTTGAGCCGGCGGCCTACCAGCTGCCACCCGTTGCGCTGGGTGAGCTGCACCCGGCGGCGCAGCGCAAGAACCACTTCGATTCGCCCCAGGCCATGTTCGACCGCTTTGCCGACCGGCCGCCGTATTCGGTGTTCGATCGCCAGGCGTTGATGGACTACTGCGTGCATGGCCTGCGGCGCGCCGACAGCGGCCACGGCTACCAGCTGTGTTGCGCCCCGCAGCACGAGGGCCAGGTCTACCCGCTGGCCCGCAATTTCCCCGAGACCTACGACTTGGTGGCGGCGCTCGATATCCCCGTGCACGTGGTGCGCGCCCGCCCGCAAGACCCGGCCATCAAGCCCTGGGACCCGCTGGGCTCGCCCACCTGGCCCGGCCTGGCGGCGCGCTTTGCGCAAGGGCGCGATACCCTGCGCATGGACATGACGCACTTTCTGCCCATGCAAGACCCGGGGCTGATGAGCACCTTGATCGAGCACGAGATCGCCGCACTCAACTGAGCTTGAGGCGCAGCGGTCCGATACTGGCCCCCCCATGCGCAGCGAGCCCGTCACTTCCACCCGCGTGCTCACCCTGGTGGTGGCTTCGGCGCTGTTCATGGAAAGCCTGGTCAGCACGGTGATCGCCACCTCGCTGGCGGCCATGGCGGCCGATCTGGGGGTCGATCCGCTCACGCTCAAGCTGGCCTTCACCGCCTACTACGTGGCGCTGGCGATCTTCATACCGGTCAGCGGCTGGTGTGCCGACCGCTTTGGCGCACGCACGGTGTTTGCCTCGTCCATCGGCGTGTTCACGCTGGCATCGGTGGCCTGCGCCCTGGCCTGGGACCTGCACTCGCTGATCGCCGGCCGTTTCTTGCAAGGCGTGGGCGGGGCCATGATGCTGCCGGTGGGCCGGCTGATCCTGCTGCGCGTCATCCCCAAGCGCGACATGGTGTCGGCCATGGCCTGGCTGAGCATCCCCACGCTGTTTGCGCCCATCATGGGCCCGCCGGTGGGCGGCTTCATCACCACCTACTACCACTGGCGTGGCATCTTCTGGCTGAATGTGCCGGTGGGTCTGGCCGGCCTGGCGCTGGCCTGGGCGCTGGTGCCGCAAGTCAAGGCCGACGTGCTCAAGCCGATGGACTGGCTGGGCTTCGTGCTCACCGGCCTGGGGCTGTCGCTGGCCATCTTCGGCTTCACGCTGCTGGGCAGCCGCACCGGCAGCGGCGCCCTGGCCGGCGAGATGATGGCTGCCGGCGCCGCCCTGCTGGTGGCTTATGGCTGGCACGCGCGGCGCACGCCGCACCCCATCCTGGACCTGACGCTGTCGCGCATCAGCACCTTTGCCATCTCCTTGTGGGCGGGTGTGCTGTTTCGCATCTCGGTGGGCGCCATGCCCTTCTTGCTGCCGCTGATGCTGCAGGTGGGCTTCGGCATGTCGGCGTTCCAGTCGGGCTCGCTCACCTTCGCGTCGGCGGTGGGCGCCATGTCGATGAAGCTGACCGCCGCGCCCATCCTGCGGCGCTGGGGCTTTCGGCAGGTGCTGGTGCTCAATGCGGCCATCAGCAGCGCCCTGCTGGCCGCGTGCGCGCTGTTCACCGCCACCACGCCGGCGCTGGTGGTGATGGCGGTGCTGCTGGTGGGCGGCTTCTTCCGCTCACTGCAGTTCACCAGTCTCAACACCCTGGGCTATGCCGACGTACAACACGCGCAGATGAGCCAGGCCACCTCGCTGGTGGGTGTGGTGCAGCAGCTCAGCCTGGCCGCGGGTGTGGCGGTGGCGGCCATGTTGCTGGACGGCTCGCGCAGCGCCGATGGCCGCAGCACGCTGCTGGCGGTCGACTTTGCGCATGCTTTCGTCGCCATCGGCCTGCTGTCTGGCCTGTCGATGCTGTTCTACATGCGGCTGGCGCCCGATGCGGGGGCCGAGGTGTCTGGGCACCGTTCTGGGGGCGGTTGAGTTTGCTCGCGTCTTGGTTGTCTGGGGCGGCAAAGTCGCGTGCGGGCAGGCTGGGGTGCTTCACTGCAGCGGTCGGCTGCGCCGACTGCCCTGTGCTGCTCGGCTTGCCGGCCCGCCGCAGAACTCGCTACGCGCCCTGCAGGCGCTGCGCTCAAACATCCGCGGCGAAAGTGTTGACGAAGCGCGCTGCGCGCGCGG
>JANOAQ010000065.1:0-8339 GCA_031411195.1 Burkholderiaceae bacterium
GCCGAGGGCACCGGGTGACCGGCTGACTCCATGTCATTCCGGGCCTGCGGCCCTCCCTTCTCTACTTACGTCATCCGGTCACCCGGCGCCCTCGGCCCTGACATGGCGGTGGCGGTCGGGGCCTTGAAGGCCGGGCGCAGCGGCGGTGGGGGAGCGGCGGGGTGGTCCGCTCTGTTTTGCGCAAGTAAAGGGGGAGCCGGTGGCCGAAGGCTACCGGCGGAGGACATGGAGCAAAACAGGGCGGGCCGGCCCGCTGCTCTGCCAAAGAACGTCACCCAAGACCAAGAAGACTCAGCGCCTCCCGGTAGCCGCTAGCAGGCTGCATCACATCAAAGTGAACGCTAGGCACACCGACCGCCAAAGCCCCCCGCACATTGCGCAACTGATCGTCGACAAAAACACAGGACGCCGCCGGCAAACCCAACTGATCAAGACACGCTTGGTAGGCTCGCGCATCGGGTTTCAAGATGCCGGTGTGGGTGGCATCCACGATCACGTCGAAGCGTTGCAGCAGTTGCAGGCGGTCTCTAAAACCGGTGCCGTAGAACAGGTCCAACTCGTTGGACAGCACCGCCAGCTTGCAACCCGCCGCCGCAGCCACCTCGATGGCTGCCACCGCCTCGGGCCGGATCACCGCCGCCACATCGGCCCCGCGTGCGCGCTGCACGAAAGTTTCCATCGCCTCCCAACGCTCGCCCAAGAACGCACCCACTTCACGGGTGCGGGCCAGCCAGTATTCGCGCTCGCTGATGCGCTCGGCCTGCATGTCGCGCCACAGCGCGTCATTGGCCGGGTCGAAAGGGCCGCGCCAGGTCAAGGTGCCGGCGGGCAGGCCCAGCGCCTGCTCGGTGATGGCATGGGTCTCGAACAACGTGCGGCTGATGACTCCGCCAAAGTCGAGGATGAGGCCGCGTTGATTCATGCGCGTTGGTTCATGCGCGTTGGTTCATCCGGCCGCCCTCGCGATGAGGCCCCGCGCCACCCACTCGTCGAAGACCTGCAAGGCCGCATCGCAGAAGGCGGCATCGTTGATGTGGGCGTCCAGTTCGGTGTAGCGCAGGCCTGGCGGCACGGCTTCGCGCAGTGCGTTGGTGAAGGCCTGCAGGCCCTGCGCATCGTGCAGCGGCTCGCCGGCACGATCCCACTGCTCGATGCCCTGCAGCGGCATCAGCAGGCACACCGGGCCGGTGGCGGCAGCCAGGCGCTCGGCGATGGCCTGGGCGATGGTGCGGCGCAGATCGGGGGCCGAGGTGGCCGATGCGAGCAGCCGGTTGTGCTGGTGCACCGGCCGGCCGGCCAGGATGGCGGGCACCGGCTGCCAGGCGGGGAAGTCGATCATGTCCACGGCGCCCGGTGCCACGATCTGCGGCGTGCCGGCGCGGCCCGCGCCGTTCAGGCGGGCGGCGCCGGCACTCACGCAACTGCCGCCCAGGTGGTTGGCCAGCTCCTGCAGGCTGAAGTCCATCACGCAGGCAAATCGCCCTGCGCCGGCCAAGGCCTCGAAGGCGCGGCCACCCATGCCGGTGGTGTGGAACACCGCCACCTCGTAGCCGCGCGCTTCGAGCGCCGGCTTCAGCGTGACCATGTAGGCCAGACAGCTCTTGCCCAGCGAGGTGATGCCTACCAGCGGCCGGCCAGCCTGCGGCGGCTGGGCCGCCCGCGCAGCACCCACCACCGCGCCCACGCCTTGGGCCAGGGCCGACCGGCACAGGCTGTTCAGGCCATACAGGCCACCGGCCCACAGCACCATGATCAGATCGGGCGTGATGCGCTCGGGCGGGATCAGGTGCGAATAGGCCACGGTCGACACCACCACTTTCGGCACGCCCAGCGGCAGTGCTGCCGCCACATCGAGCGCGAGGTCGGTGCCCATGGTGCCGCCCAGTGCCAGCAGGCCGTGGATACGGCCCTCGGCCTGCAGCCTGGCGGCAATCAGCGCAGCGCCCGTGGCCATGGTCGTCATCGCCGTGTTCTCGTCGCCCGAGGCCAGCACTGCTGCCAGGCTGCTGCCCGCGGCCTGCGCCACCTCGTGGTGGGTGATGTCCACCGGCGCATCCACCGGCACATCGCCGGCAGCCAGCACGCCCACGTCCATCAGCAGGCAGCCGGCGCCTTGCGCCTGCAACTGCGCCCGCATGAAGACCAGCTCGTCTCGCTTGGTGTCGGCGGTGCCGACCAAAAGGATGGTGAGGTCGCTCATGTCAGACGTTGGCATGCAGCGGTATCACAGTGTCTTGGCAACATCATCGAAGGCCGCTTCGAGCATGCTGCACAGATGGTCCAGCTCGTCGGCGGTGATCACCAGCGGTGGCGACAGGATGAGGTTGGGGCCCGACACCCGCACCATCAGCCCGCGCCGGTAGGCCGCCTTGGCCACACGGGCGGGGATGTCGCTGGTCTTGGGCAGGGTGGCGCGGCTGGCCTGGTCGGCCACCATCTCGATGCCCAGCATCAGGCCCTTGCCGCGCACATCGCCCACAAAGTGGTGGCGCTGCACCAGGCCGCGCAGGCGTTGCTGGAATGGCCCGCTCACCCGGGCCACATGACCGGGGATGTCCTGCTCGACCAGGATCTTGAGCGTGGCTACCGCAGCGGCAGCGGCCACCGGGTGCGCGCTGTAGGTATAGCCATGGGTGATCTGCCCGGCGGCGCTGGCGTCGGCATTGAACACTGCGGCCACCTTGTCAGCGATGGCCGTGGCACCCAGCGGAACATAGCCCGAGCTGATGCCCTTGGCCAGGCACCACAGGTCGGCATGGACGCCCCACAGCCGGGTGCCGAACATCGCGCCGCCGCGGCCGAAGCCGGTCACCACTTCATCGGCGATCAGCAGCACGCCATGCTGGCTGCAGACCTCGCGCACCAGGGGCCAGAAGTTGGCCGGCGGCACGATGAGCCCGCCTGCGCCCTGGATCGGCTCGGCGATGAAGGCGGCCACGGTGTCGGCGCCCTGGAAGACGATTTCGCGCTCCAGTTGCTGGGCCACGATGCGGCCCAGCTCGGCTTCATCTTGTGTGTAGGCATTGCGGTAAAGCCACGGGCTGTCGATGTGAAAGCAGCCCGGCAGCAACGGCTCGTAGTTGCGGCGAAAGTTGGTATTGCCGTTCACGCTCATGCCGCCAAAGTGCACGCCGTGGTAGCCCTGGCGCAGCGCGATGAACTTGGTGCGGTCCTTGTCGCCGCGCAGCTTGTGAAACTGGCGTGCCAGCTTCAGCGCGCCTTCCACCGCGTCCGAGCCACCATTGCTGAACATCACCGCCGCCACGCCATCGGGCCGCATCAGGTCCACCAGCTGGGCCGACAGCTCGATGGCACGCGGGTGGGTGGTGCCGCGAAAGGTGTTGAAGAAAGGCAGCGTATCGAGCTGGGCCACGATGGCGTCGCGCACCGGGCGGCAACTGTGGCCCAGGTTGCTGCTCCACAGGCCGGCCACGCCATCGAGCAGCTTGTGGCCGTCGATGTCCCACACCCAGCAGCCCTCGCCCCGCGCAATGATGTCGGGCCGGTTGGCCTGCATGGCCTGCGGGTGGGCCATGGGGTGCCACAGGTACTGGGCGTTGTCGCGCTTGAGCGCGGCGATGTCATCGGCCATGGTGATTTCCTGGGGTTCTGAACGGGCGGCGCGCTGCCGGCTCGGCGGCTTCGGCCAAGTCGTTCGGGCCCGCCACGGACAGCACCGCGATGGGACAGGGCGCAGCGGGCATGGTCTGGGTGCCTCAGCGCGGGGCGTTGGCCTGTTGAAAGAAGCGGGCGATCCAGCGCATCAGCGCCGCACCGTCGGCCGGCTGCTGTATCTGCTGGCGGCCGGTCTGAATCACCGCATCGGGCAGTTCACCGTCCAGCGCGTCCAACAGGTCGGCCATGAAGGCCGGGCTGAACTCGGGGTGGTATTGCACCGTCCAGATGTGCTCGCCCACGGCCAGGCTGCCCAGCGGGCAGAAGCGATCACCACCCACCACCCGTGCCTCGGGCGGGGCCAGGAGTACCTGCTCGTTGTGAACCGCGTAAAGGCAGAGCTGCGGTGGTGCATCGGCCAGCCACGCCGGCGGGCTTTGCAGCGGCAAGGGCGCGGTACCCACGCGCCAGCCGCCGGGCGACAAGCCCACCGCACCGCCCAGGGCCTTGGCGATCACCTGGTGACCAAAGCACAGGCCCACCATTGGCGTGCGACGGGCATGCAACTGGCGAACCAGCGCTTCGAGCCGGCGAATCCAGGGGCTGTCGTCGTTGACCGACGCCGGGCTGCCGGTGACCACGAAGCCGGCGTAGGCGGCCGGGTCGGAGGGCCACCGCCCTTCGCTGACCCGCCAGGTGTCGAAGGCCCAGCCGCGCAGGTGCGACGCCAGGCCGGCGGCCACTTTGGCGCCGTCGTCCGGGTGGCGGGCAGTGAAGGGCAACTCACCTTCGAAGGTGGTCAGGATGGCCAGGCGCGGTTCAATCACAGGGCCATGGTAGCCAGGCCCGTCGGCGGCCGCTATCCCGATTGAGCATACGCGGGGGCGGGATAGCCCGCAGCGCGGTGGGCGTTGCACCGCCTCGATACTGGGCCACCGCAATACCGCCCGAGCCACCATGATCGACCTGTTCAGCGCCTCCTATGCCCAGGCCCGCGGCCGCTGGCTGGCCCTGGCTGGCCAGCGCGGTCTGGCGGTGCACAGCCATGTTCATCCCCTGCCCGGCCCGCAGGGTGAAGCACTGGCGATGGACGTGGTGGTCGATGGGCCCGCCGACGCCAACAGCGTGCTGCTGACCACCAGCGCCGTGCACGGCGTTGAAGGCCACGGCGGCTGCGGCATCCAGGCCGGCCTGCTGCAGATCGGCGAATCGCTGCGCGCCCTGGCCGGGCCGCAGACCGCGCTGGTGCATGTGCACGCGGTCAACCCGCACGGTTTTGCCTGGGGCCGGCGGGTGACAAACGAAAACGTCGACCTCAACCGCAACTTCGTCGACTTCAGCCAGCCCCTGCCCGACCACCCCGACTACGCGGCCATCGAGCCCTGGCTGCTGCCCGAGCACTGGCCGCCCAGTGCGCACAACGAAGCGCACCTGCAAGCCCTGCTCGACGCCATGGGCCCGCGCCGCGCGCAGATGGCTGTCACCAAGGGCCAGCACACCCACCCGCAGGGCATGTACTTCGGTGGCCTGGCGCCCACCTGGAGCCAGCGGGCCTTTCGGCAGGCCTTGCGCCAGCACGCCGGCCACGCACGCCAACTGGCCTGGATCGACCTGCACTCGGGCCTGGGGCCTTTCGGTGTGGGCGAGCGCATCTTTGCCAGCATGGATGCCAGCGCCGCACTCGCACGCGCCCGCCAGTGGTGGGGCGGGGGCGTGACGTCGGTGCATGCGGGCAACTCCACCAGCATCCCCATGACCGGGCCGATCCAGATGGCGGTGGACGACGCCTGCCCGCTGGCCGAGTACACCGGCATCTGCCTTGAATTTGGCACCGTGCCGCTTCCGCAGATGCTGATGGCGCTGCGCGCCGAGCACTGGCTGCACTGCCATCCCGAGGCGCCTGTCGCGCTGGCAGCGCACATCCGCCACACCGTGCGCGCAGTTTTTTACCCCGATACCGACGACTGGAAACGGGCGCTGTGGGCCCAGGGCTTGCAGGCCACGCAGCAGGCCCTGGCCGGCATGGCCAGCTTGGCGGGCCTGCCTGGCCTGGCGGGCCTGCCCGGCGGGGCAGTTACTGCGGCTTGATCCCGGCGGCGGTGGCAACCTGCTTCCAGATCGCCATGTCGCGCTTGAGCGTGCGGGCAAACGATTCGGCGTTGTCGCCCACTGGCATCAGCGTCTGCTCATACATGCGGGCGCGCACCTCGGGCAGCCTGACGATGCGCACCATCTCCTTCGAATACTTCTCGACGATGGGTTTGGGCGTGCCCGCCGCCAGCAGCACGCCCACCCAGCCCAGGGCCTCGAAGCCGCGGTAGCCGCTTTCCAGCAGCGTGGGCACGGTGGCCAGCAGTGGCGCACGGCGCTCACCGGTGACCACCAGAGGCCGCAGCTTGCCCGCGGCGATGTGCTGGGTGGCGGTGCTCACGTCGGCAAAGGCGCAGGGCACCTGGCCGCCCAGCAGATCGCTGGTCATCGGCGCCGAGCCCTTGTAGGGCACATGGGCCATGTCCAGCCCGGCCTGGCGCGCAAAGCTCTCGCCCACGATGTGCGACGACGAACCGGTGCCGAAGGAGCCGAAGCTGTACTTGCCCCGGTTGGCCTTGACCACGGCGACAAACTCCTTCAGGTCCATGGCAGGAAAGTCGGGCCGCACCACCAACACCAGGTAGGACAGGCAGATCTGCGAGACCGGCTCGAAGTCCTTGATCGGGTCGTAGGGCACCTTGGCAAAGATCGACGGGTTCTGGATGTGGGTGGTGATGGTCACCAGCACGGTGTGGCCGTCGGCGGGCGCACGGGCCACCTGCTCCGAGCCGATCATGCCGCTGGCCCCGGGTCGGTTCTCGACCACCACGTTCTGGCCCCAGGACTCTTGCAGCTTGGCCGCCAGCAAGCGCCCCACCAGATCGGTGGCGCCGCCGGGCGTGAAGGGCACGACGAACTTGATGGGGCGCGAGGGAAAGGCGGGCTGGGCAAAAGCCTGCGGTGCGGTGGCGCTGGCGGCGGCGGCCAGGCTGCCACCCAAGACGTGGCGGCGAGAGATCGATGGCATGGGTTGCTCCTGTAGCGGTGGCCGATTCTGCGCTGACGGCGGCCGCGCCCGCAGATCGGGCCGTGGTCCCCCTGTCCCACAGTGGACACACCACCCTGGGGTAAGCATCGTTCCGGTGATCCGCTTGTCGGACAAAGATCGCGCTCCACCAACGCGCCCGCTGGTGATGCCCAGGCTGCGGCCGAGTGACCACGCAAGCACTTGATGGATTTTCAACGCGGCTTTGCCTTGGCCGGGCTCGACATGAGCACGCCCATCGCCCAGCCTTCCCCGGGCCTGAACCAGGCCAACCACCGCCAATGCCCCACCGAGGGCGATTCACCGGAGACTGCAAGATGGCACACCCCACTGGAACGAAGCGCACCGCCGTGCGTGCGCTGGCCGCCGCCGCTGCCACGCTGTGTGCGGCCGGCGCCGTGCAGGCGCAAGAGACCTTCAAGGTCGGCATCGTCAGCTTCCTCTCGGGCCAGGCCGCCGAGAGCTTCGGCATCCCCGCCGTCAACGGCGCCAAGGTGCTGCTGGAGGCCTTCAACAAGGGCGCCGCGCCCGCGCCTTACAACAAGGTGGGCTTCGGCGGCATGAAGCTGGAGTTCGTCTACGTCGACGAGAACGGCGGCGCCACCAAGCAGGTGCAGGAGATGAAGAACCTGTACGACCGCGAAAAGGTGGACGCGGTGGTGGGCTATGTGGGCTCGGGCGACTGCCTGGCCGTGGCGCCGGCCGCCGAGGAGATGAAAAAGTTCCTGGTGCTCTACGACTGCGGCACGCCCCGCATCTTCGAGGACAACAAGTTCAACTACGTCTTTCGCACCGCCAGCCACGGCGCCATGGACAACGTGGCCCTGGCCCGCTACCTGAAGGCCAAGAACATCAAGGCCGACACTTTCAACATGATCAACCAGGATTACGCCTGGGGCCAGGACTCGAAGAAGGATTTCACCCTGTCGATGGAAAAGCTGTTCCCCGCCGCCAAGCCGGGCGAGGACCAACTGCCCAAATTCGGCGCCGGCCAGTACGGCACCGAAATTTCGGCGCTGATGGCCAAGCCGGCCGACGTGACCCACAGCAGCCTGTGGGGCGGTGATCTGCAGGCCTTCATCCTGCAAGCCAGCCCGCGTGGCCTGTTCCAGAAGACGCAGGTCGTCTTCTCGGCGGCCGACCACGTACTGCCCGGTCTGGGCGAAAAGATGCCCAACGGCGTGATCCTGGGCGCACGCGGCGCCTATGGCCTGATGTCGCCCAAGAGCGCGCTCAATGACTGGTGGTGGGACCTGTACAGCAAGGCCTACAACGTCTACCCGGTACAGGCCCCGTACCGCATGGTGCAGGGCCTGCTGGGCCTGAAGCTGGCCGCCGAGAAGGCCATGGCCGCCAACGGTGGCAAGAAGCCTACCCACGAACAACTGGCTGCGGCCATGACCAACCTGGAATGGGACTCGCCGGCCGGCCGCATCCGCATGGCCAATGGCAATGGCCACCAGGCCGTGCAGGAAACCGCCATCGGCAAGACCCGTTGGGATGCTGCCAAGAAGATGGTGGTGCTCGAAGACATCATGCGGTTCCCGGCCGACTGCGTGAACCCCCCGCCCAACATGACGGCCGAAGAGTGGATCAAGGCCGGGTTCCCGGGCGCCAAAGGATGTCCCTGACCCCCCCCCGAAGCGCC
>JANOAQ010000066.1:0-1725 GCA_031411195.1 Burkholderiaceae bacterium
CCGATGCCTTGACCAACTTGGCGACTCCCCTACACAGGGCCCGGTTTGCACCCGACCCTTGAAACTGTTTCAGTCTGCCCAATTCCGCAAGGGGTGGTTGGGCAGACTGCGGCACAGCCGACCCACCCACTGAGGCGGAAGATCTTCCGCCAAGCTTGATGTGAAAGGTTGATCGACTGAACCGATTCTTGCAAACACTGCACTGCCAGAGCCCGACATGCGGCTGTTGCCGTGGCGGGCCGCCAACCATGCGGCAACTTGCGTCACCTCGGGGCAGCTGGCTTCGGCGGGGGGCTGCAAATCATTGCGGCCAAATCCTGCCTTAAGCTTTGCTGCGAGCTGAGCGTCTGCGAGAAAGCTCATGACTATAACAGCTTCGGTGTTGCGAACCAAGAGAGGGCTGCCGAAAATCACCGCTGTGGCAATGGCAGGCGCGGGTTTGACCACCATAAAGTGCTGGCCGTCCAGCGTGCCGGCGGGCAAGGGCGTGAGCTGTTCACCGATGCCTTCGACAAAGGCGCTGTGCCCACCGACAAAAAACGGCACATCGGCGCCCAGGGCCAGGGCCAGCGGCTGCAGCCGCGCCCGTGGCCAGTGCAGACCCCATAGGCGGTTGAGGGCCAGCAGGGTGGTGGCCGCGTCGGAACTGCCACCGCCCAGTCCGGCCCCCCACGGCACAAGCTTCAGCACCGAAATGTCGGCGCCGTAGGGGGTGCCGCTGGCTTGCTGCAGGGCGCGCGCGGCGCGCAAGCTCAGGTCGTCGTCGGGCAGGGCCAGGCCCAGGTCATGGCGGCGCAGCCGACCGTCCCTGCGGCGCTCGAAGTGCAATTGGTCGCACCAGTCGATCAGCACGAAAACCGATTGCAGCAGGTGGTAGCCATCGGGCCGTCGCCCGGTGACATGCAGGAAGAGATTGAGCTTGGCCGGTGCCGGCACGTCGTACAGGGCGGCCAGGCTCATCCGGGCAACTCCACCCGCGCGCGCACGGTGATGGCCGGTGGCGCCATGCGCTCGGCCTGGACAGCGCCGTCCGGCCATCGGCCCAGGTCGATTTGCCAACCCAGTTGCTCGAAGCCGGCTGTTCCATCGACGCGGGCAGTGCTGACGGCCCCCGGCCAGGCGCGGCCGCGCAGCCAGCTGAACAGCGCGGCAATGGGCACGGTCTCGCCCAAGGCGGCCTGGGCCAGGGCATCCAGGTCGGGGAAGCGTTCTTCGGCGCCGCCGGCACGGGCCAGCAGCACCAGGCCTGGCGCCCAGCGCGCACGGGCCGCAGTGGCGCCCAGCGGACCGGTCAGAAGCAACTGCCCCTGGCTGGCATTGCCGCTGAGTTCGAAGCTGGCACTGATGGATCGCTCGGGCTGGCCATCGACCCGCACCGACAGCCGGCCGCTGATGGTGTCTTGGGCGCTGCCGACGGGGCTGCCGACAGGGCCGCCGACGGGGCCGACAACGGTGGCGCAGCCAGCCAGCAGCAGGGCGGCCAAGGCCGGCGCACCGGCGCGCCACGCCCGCCCGCCCAGACTCACAGATTGACTTTCAGGCGGGCCAGCGTCTCGCGCAGCACCTCGTTGCCGGCGTCGCGGCCACGCGCCTCCTGCCAGACCTTGCGCGCTTCATCGCGCTGGTCCATGGCCCAGAGCACCTCACCCAGGTGGGCGGCAATCTCGGTATCGGGCCGCGCGCCATGGGCCTGGCGCAGCAGGCGCAGGGCTTCATCGCGGTTGC
>JANOAQ010000067.1:0-1992 GCA_031411195.1 Burkholderiaceae bacterium
CGGGCACCGCCGTCGGCGTGACGGTGGCCGGCGCCCTGACCGTGGACGCCGGCGTACAGCTCGACATGTCGGGCAGCTGGGTCAACCAGCAACGGGTGGACGCCGGCCAGCCGGTGCCGTCCGCAGCCGTGGGCGGCGGCAGCGTCACGCTGCAGGCATCGCATGGGCTGGTGCTGCAGCCGGGCAGCCACATCGACGTGTCGGGCGGCGCCACGGTGCGCGCCAACGGCACGCTCAGTGGCACGCCGGCCGGCCGCATCGTGGCCGAAGGCAACCTGGGCATCAGCGCGGTGGGCGAAGCGCTGGCGCCCTTCCAGCTGGGGGCCAGCCTGGCGGGCTGGGCCCTGAACGGCGGTGGCAGCCTGCGCCTGCGGGTCGGTGAGGTGGTGATCGGCAGCGGCTTGGTCGGCAGCGGCCAGCCCGGCAGCCCCCTGGTGCACAGTGATGCCAGCCGCGCCGATGCCCGCCTGACGCTGTCCACCGGTTTCTTCGAGCAAGGCGGGTTCTCGTCCTTCGACCTCGACGGTGCACGTGCATTGACCGTCGAAGCCGGTGCCACCCTGGCGCCACGCCAGGGCAACTGGCTGGCCGGTGCCGACTACCGCGCCGCCCCCACCGGCAGCGATCCGGCGGCGGTGCTCGGCACCACGCGCCTGGACGACGCCTTGCGCGGCCCGGTCACCGTGGCCCTGCGGTCCACCGGCACCGACAGGCAGTTGCCCAACGGCACTGTCACGCTGCAGGCCGGATCGACCGTGGATGCCGGCGCGCTGGGCAGCCTCACCGTCAGCGCGGGGCACGACCTGCTGGCCGCCGGCACCCTGCGGGCTGCGGGCGGCGCGGTCAGCCTGTCGCTGGCCGGGCAGTTCATCGGTGCGCCGGCGGGCTATGCCGGCAGCCTGGTGCTGGACGACAGCGCCCGCATCGACGTGGCCGGCACCCCCTTGCGCACGCCCGGCACCAACGGCCTGCGCCAAGGCCGCGTGCTGGCGGGCGGCACGGTGGACATCAGCGCCGCGCGCCTGACCCCCATCACCCTGCGCGAAGGTGCGGTGATCGATGTGTCGGGCACCGCCGCCACGCTCGATCTGGCTGCAGCACTGGGCGGCGCGGGCTCACAGGCTTTCGAGCCGGTGCTGGTGGCCAGTGCTGGCGGCACGGTGCGCCTGACGGCACGCGAAGGCGGCGCCCTGTTCGGCGCGCAACTGCAGGCCCCGGGCGGCGGCAGCGGCGCCGCCGGTGGCAGCCTGCAGGTGCGCCTGCAGGCCCAGGACAATCCGCAGGACCGCCAGTTCGACCTGCCCGATGTGCAGGTGGTGGTTCAGGCTGCGGCCGTGCCGGGCGGCGTGAAGCCGGGCCAGGTGGTGCTGTCGTCCAACGCGCTGGCCCAGGCCGGCCTGTCCGAGCTGCGCCTGCAGTCGAGCGACCGCATCCGGTTCGACGGCAGCCAGGCCCTGCACCTGCCCCGCGACCTGGTGCTCGATGCCCCCATCGTCGAATTGACGCCCGGTGCCCTGGTCGACCTGCGTGCCGGCAGCGTGCTGACCCTGGGCAACAGCGACGCCGGCTCCCGCTTCACGGCAGGCCTGCTGGACACCAACAACCAGGCGGTGCGGCCGTTCAGCGGCGGTGATGGCCGGCTCAACCTGTCGGGCGGCCTGGTGCAGTGGCAAGGTGTGCAAAGCCTGCAGGGCGTCGGCCAGCTGGGTGTGCAAAGTGCCACCGAGTTGCGCCTGCGCGGGGTGGCATTGGCGGGCATCGACCAGGGCGCCCTGCGCACGGGTGCCGATGTCGAGATCACCGCCCCGCAGGTGGCACCGGCATCGGGCACCCGTTATCTGTTGGCGGCACCGGGCCACAGCGTCACCGTGGGCGGGGGCGATGTTTCGGCAACCGCCCCGCTGTCGGCTGCCGGCGCCGTCACCATCCAGGCCCGCATCATTGAACAAGGCGGCGTGTTGCGCGCGCCTTTCGGGCAGATCAGCCTGCAGG
>JANOAQ010000068.1:0-7515 GCA_031411195.1 Burkholderiaceae bacterium
CCGCGCTCGGCAGCGTCGACTTCAGCGAGTCACTGGACCTGCACTACACGTGGGCCGCGCGGCGCGAGCCCGATGCGGTGACGTCGCTGGCCGACTATCAAGCGCTCATGACGAGCGATGCGCTGGCGACCGTGCACACGCTGGTGCTGCGCAACACCCGCCTCACGCACGAAGAGCTCGCAGGCCTGCGCGCTTTGGTGCCGACCGGCCGCAAACGGGAGCTGCAGCTGCACGTGGTGGTGGCCGCCGCCGGTTGGGTGAGTCACTTCGCGAGGGGCGTGTTTCCGTGGCGGCACTTGGTGCCGGGGGATCCTGGGCTGCTGGCGCCGCCGCCGCCGCCGAAACCGAAGCCGAAGCCGAAGCCGAAGCCGAAGCCGAAACCGAAGCCGAAGCCGAAGCCGAACGCGTCAAAACGAGCTCATTCGAAAAACTCTCCAACCCCCGCGACAGGCGGCATCACCCGTGCTTCTTCCTTGCGGCGCAGTTCCACCCGGCGAATCTTGCCGCTGATGGTCTTGGGCAGTTCGGTAAATTCGATCCGACGGATGCGCTTGTAGGCGGCCAGCTTCTCGCGGCAAAAGTTGAGGATCGAGCGTGCCGTGGCTTCGTCAGGCGCATGACCGGCGGCCAGGGTCACAAAGGCCTTGGGCACGGCCAGCTTCAACGCGTCAGGCGAAGGCACCACGGCGGCTTCGGCCACGGCGGGGTGCTCGATCAGCACGCTTTCCAGCTCGAACGTGCTGATGCGGTAATCGCTGGCCTTGAACACATCGTCGGCCCGGCCCACGTAGGTGATGTAGCCCTCGTCATCGCGCTGGGCCACATCCCCAGTGTGGTAATGGCCAGCGCGCATCACCTCGGCGGTTTTTTCGGGTGAATCGGCATAACGCACCATCAGGCCGGTGGGGCGTCCCCACTGCGCATCAGCCATGTCGAGCGAAATCTCGCCTTCTTGCGCTGGCTGGTCATCCGGGTCGAGCAGCACCACCCGGTAACCCGGCAGCGGCCGGCCCATCGAGCCGAACTTGATCTTCTGGCCCGGCGGGTTGCCGATCTGCGCGGTGCTCTCGGTCTGGCCGAAGCCGTCGCGGATAGTGGCGCCCCAGGCGCTGCGCACCTGCTCGATCACCTCGGGGTTGAGCGGCTCGCCGGCGCTGAGCAACTCGCGCAGCTTGACCGGCCAGCCCGACAGATTTTCCTGAATCAGCATGCGCCACACCGTGGGCGGCGCGCACAGCGTGGTCACCTGCTTGTCGACCAGCACGTCGAGCACCCGCTTCGCATCGAAGCGGTTGTAGTTGAAGATGAACACCGTGGCACCCGCGATCCAGGGCGCAAAGAAGCAGCTCCAGGCATGCTTGCCCCAGCCGGGCGACGAGATGTTCCAGTGCACATCGCCGGGCTGCAGACCGATCCAGTACAGCGTGCTCAGGTGGCCCACCGGGTAGCTGACGTGGGTGTGCTCCACCAGCTTGGGCTTGGCCGTGGTGCCGCTGGTGAAGTAGAGCAGCAGCGGCTCGTCGGTGCGGGTGGCGCACTGGGGGGTGTAGCTGCCCGAGGCGCCGTCAGCGGCGGCATAGTCCTGCCAGCCCGGCGCGGGGTTGCCCTGGCTGCCCACCTCGATGTAGACCACCGGTCCGGGCGCGTAGCCGGCCAGGCCTTCAAACTTGCCGGCGTGCGCCGGGTTGGTGACCACCACGCGCACGCGGCCCCGCTCGAAGCGGTCGATCAGGTCATCGCGGCTGAGCAATTGCGTGGCCGGGATCATCACCGCGCCGATCTTGATGCAGGCCAGCATCAGCTCCCAAAGTGGCACCTCGTTGCCCAGCATCAGCAGCACACGGTCGCCACGGGCGACGCCCAGGCTTTCCAGCCAGTTGGCCACGCGGTTGGAGCGCTCGGCCATCTGGGCGTAGCTCACCTTCTGCTCGCTGCCGTCGTCGCCCACGATCCACAGCGCGGGCGTGTGGTTGTTGCGCGCCAGGTCGTCGAAGTGGTCGAGCGCCCAGTTGAAGTGCGTCAGCTGCGGCCAGCGAAAGCCGGCATTGGCGGCGTCGTGGTCGGTGCGGTGGGCCAGCAGAAAATCGCGCGCTGCGCGGTAACTGGCCAGGTTGGGGTTGGCGGGCAGGGCGGTCATGACGGGTCTCCGGTGGGGCATCAACGGGGCCGCAGACAAGCGGGCTGGCGGCTTGGCGGCTCGGCCGCAATGATGCCTTGCCTGGCCTTGGCGGGCCGCTCTGCGTGGGCGTCGGGGCCAGACCGGGTTCGCTGCGCGCTGGCTGGCTGGCACACTTGGTGGACCAGGAGAAGCCGACCATGTCCGAGCACGCCATTCCCCCGTCCTATGCCCAGGGCAGCCAACAGCCGCCGCTGCTGGACATCACCATCGGCCAGGCGCTGGACGCCACCGTGGCCCGCCATGGCCCGCGCGAAGCGCTGGTGGTGCCGCACCAGGGCGTGCGCTGGACCTGGGCCCAGCTGGCCCAGCGTGCCGATGAGGTAGCCGCCGGCCTGCTGGCCCTGGGCCTGGTGCCGGGCGACCGGGTGGGCATCTGGGCGCCCAACTGCGCCGAGTGGGTGCTGACGCAGTTCGCCACCGCGCGCGCCGGCCTGGTGCTGGTCAATGTGAACCCCGCCTACCGCCGCAGCGAGCTGGAGTACGCGCTGAACAAGGTGGGCTGCAAGGCCCTGGTGCTGGCCCCGGCACTGAAGACGAGCAACTACCTGGAGATCGTCAACGACCTGGCGCCCGAGCTGGCGGCCAGCCCCTTCGGCCAGTTGCAGGCGCGCACCCTGCCGCAGCTGCGCTGGGTGATCCGCCTGGGGGACGACACCACCGACGGCATGCTCAACTTCAACGACCTGGCCGCCCGCGCCACGGCCGCCAGCCGCGCCCAGCTGGCGGCGCTGGGCCCCACGCTGCGCTGTGACGACCCGATCAACATCCAGTTCACCTCGGGCACCACCGGCCACCCCAAGGGCGCCACGCTGAGCCACCGCAACATCTTGAACAACGGCTTCTTCGTGGGCCAGGCCATCCGCCTGACCGAGCACGACCGGCTGTGCATCCCCGTGCCGCTGTACCACTGCTTCGGCATGGTGATGGGCAACCTGGGTTGCCTTACGCACGGTGCCACCATGGTCTATCCGGCCGAGGCCTTCGACCCATTGGCCGTGCTGCAGGCCGTGCAGGCCGAGCGCTGCACCGCGTTGTACGGCGTGCCCACGATGTTCATCGCCGAGCTCGACCACCCGCGCTTTGCCGAGTTCGACATCAGCAGCCTGCGCACCGGCATCATGGCCGGCTCACCTTGCCCGGTGGAGGTGATGAAGCGCGTGCAGGCGCAGATGAACATGCACCAGGTCACCATCGCCTACGGCATGACCGAGACATCGCCCGTGTCCACCCAAAGCGCGGTGGACGACCCGCTGGAGCGGCGCGTGTCCACCGTGGGCCGGGTGCAGCCCCACCTCGAGGTGCAGATCGTCGATACCGACAACCGCCCGGTGCCGTGCGGCACCACCGGCGAGCTGTGCACCCGGGGCTATTCGGTGATGAAGGGCTACTGGGGCGACGACGAAAAAACCCGCGAAGCGGTGGATGCCCTGGGCTGGATGCACACCGGTGATCTGGCCACGATGGACGCCGAGGGTTACGTCAACATCGTCGGGCGGCTCAAGGACATGGTCATCCGCGGTGGCGAGAACGTCTACCCGCGCGAGATCGAAGAATTTCTCTACCGCCACCCGGCGGTGCAGGACGTGCAGGTGGTGGGCGTGCCCGACGCCAAATACGGCGAAGAGCTGTGCGCCTGGATCAAGCTGCGTGAAGGCGCCAGCGCCACGCCCGACGACATCCGCAACTTCTGCAAGGGCCAGATCGCGCACTACAAGATTCCGCGCCACATCCGTTTTGTCGACGGCTTTCCGATGACCATCACCGGCAAGATCCAGAAATTCCTGATGCGCCAGCAAAGCATTGCCGACCTGGGGTTGAGCGAGCAGAAGACGGCCTGAGTGGCCCCCCCTGGCCACGCTGTCACCCAGGTTCTAGCGGGCGCGGGGCCCGGAGTCACACACTGCTGCGAACCCACCGCCCGGAGCGCCCGCCGTGACCACCCCCTTCACCACCGCGACCGCCTTGTGCGGCCCGCTGCGCCAACCGCGCCAGATGCTGGCCGACCAGGTCTACGACGGCCACAAGTCCATCCACGACGATGCCATGGCGGCCGATCTGGGCTTGCGTGCGGGACCGATCGAGGGCCCCACCCACTTCAGCCAGTTCGACCCGCTGCTGTTCCAGCTGTTCGGTCAGGCCTGGTTCGAGACCGGTTGCATCAGCGCCCACTACCAGACCATGGTGGTCGAAGGTGAAGAGGTGCGAGCCTTCGTGCAGCCGCCGGCCGCCGGTGCATTGCACACCCGCATCTGGGCCGAAAAGCGCGACGGCACGCCCGTGCTCACCGGCACCGCCTCGGTGGGCGCCGGGCCGCTGCCGCCCAGCGAGATCACCCAGCGCATCGCCAAGCTGCGTCCGCCCACCCAACTGGTGATCAACCGCGATCTGCGGGTAGGCCAGCGCGGCGCCGGCAACCCCGAGTCAACGCGCATGGGCTTCAACCAGCACATGGGCCCGCACTACCCTTTCACCCTGGCCGACAAGCTCCAGGTCATCACCGAGCCCAGCCCCTGGTACACGCCCGAGGGCGGTCCGACGTCGCCCTGGGGCCGCGCCATCATCCCCATCGAGATGATCAGCGTGCTGCTGGGCAGCAGCATGGACCAGGCCGGCTTTCGCGGCCACGGCCCGGCGGTGGGGCTGTTTGCCGGGCAAGAGGTGCGTTTGATCCAGGGTCCGCTGTTTGTCGACCACCCCTACACACTGGAACGCGAGATCGTCGCACTGAGCGAAAGCGCGCGCACCGAGTCGGTCTGGGTGCGCACGCAGATCTTCGACGGCGAAAGCGGCACGCTGGTGGCTGAGATGGTGCTCAACAGCGCCACGCTCAAGGCCTCCTACGCCCGTTACGACGAAGAAGCCGCCGCCCTGTGCCGCGCCTGAAATCGGCAGAAGGAGACACCCCATGCGCAAGCCCGTTCCCGGCAGCGCCGCCTGGCTCGACCTGGGCCGCGAGGTGCCCATCGATCCCGAGCGCCCCATCATCGACCCGCACCACCACCTGTGGTTTGCACTGGGCACGCGCGCACCCTACCTGCTGGCCGACCTGTGGGCCGACACCGGCGCCGGGCACAACATCGTCAAGACCGTGTTCGTCGAATGCCGCGCCGCCGCGCGCGAAGACGGCCCCGAGCACCTCAAGCCGGTGGGCGAGACCGAATTTGTCGCCCGCGTGGCCCGCGCCAGCCGCGAGGGTGGCGGGGGCGCGGTGATCGCCGGCATGGTCTGCCACGCCGACCTGCGCGGCGGCCCGCTGCTGCGCGAGGCCCTGGTCGCGCACGAAGCGGCGGCCGACGGCTTGTTTCGTGGCATCCGCCATTCGGGCGCGCGTGATCCGCATCCCGAATGCCTGAGCATCCCCGGCCGGGGCGCCGAAGGCTTGTATGCCGATGCCGACTTTCGCGCCGGCGTGGCCCTGCTGGGTGAGCGTGGTTACACCTACGACACATGGCACTACCACCACCAGAACCTCGCCTTCGCCGACCTGGCCCGTGCCGTGCCCGACACGACCATGGTGCTCGACCACTTCGGCACGCCGCTGGGCGTGGGGCCCTATGCCGGCCAGCGCGAAGCCATCTTCAGCCAGTGGCAGCGCGACATCGAGGCCATCGCCCGCTGCCCCAATGTGGTCGCCAAGCTGGGTGGCCTGGCCATGCCCGACAACGGCTTTGGCTGGAACCTGCGCGACCGGCCCGCCAGCTCGGACGAACTGCTCGACGCCCAGGCCCGCTACTACCAACACGCCATCGATTGCTTCGGCCCCGAGCGTTGCCTGTTCGAAAGCAATTTCCCGGTCGACAAACGCTCGCTGCCCTATGGCGTGTACTGGAACGCGATGAAAAAGCTGGCCGCCCGCTACAGCCCGGCCGAACAGCAGGCCATGTTCCACGACAACGCCCAGCGCATCTACCAACTCTGAGCCCCCTTCCCGGCCCGAGCACACCGCCCACCATGAACCAAGCCACCCCCAAGCCGCCCTTTCGCAAGATGAACTGGCTGCCGCGCGACATCGCGGTCGAGCGCCGTGCCGACGGTGTCATCGTGCTGCAGTCGCGCATCCCGCTGCAGCCGTTTGCGCCGCACATCCCCGCACTGCTGGCGCACTGGGCGCAGGAGCGGCCCGACCAGACCTGGATTGCCCAGCGCAAAGGGCCTGACCGCCAATGGCGGCGCATCAGCTATTCAGAAGGCCAGGCCCTGGTCAACCGCCTGACCCAGGCCCTGCTGGATTTGAAGGTGCCTGAAGGCCGCACCGTGGCCCTGCTGTCGGGCAATTCCATCGAGCATGCGCTGCTGACCCAGGCCGGCATGCAAGCGCGCCTGCCGGTGGCGCCCATCTCGGCCAGCTATTCGCTGCTGAGCCAGGACCATGCCAAGCTCAAGTACCTGTTTGCCCTGGTCAAGCCGGCCGTGGTGCTGGCGCAGGACGGCGTGCAGTACCAAAAGGCGCTGGACGCGCTGCGCCACGAAGGCCTGCTGGCCGGCGTGAGCGTGGTGCATGTCGACCGGGCACCCGAGGGCATCGCCAGCCTGGCCTTCGATGCGCTGGCGCAGACGCCCGTCACCGCCGACGTGGCCGCCTCGCTGGCCGCCATCACGCCCGACACCGTGGGCAAGCTGCTGTTCACCTCGGGCAGCACCGGCATGCCCAAGGCGGTCATCAACACCCAACGCATGATGTGCGCCAACGTGGCCCAGGCCAACCAGGCGCGCAACTCGCCCGGCCCGGGCCCGTCGGTGGTGCTCGACTGGATGCCCTGGAACCACACCATGGGCGGCAACGCGGTGTTCAACGGCATGCTGGGTGAGGGCGGCACGCTCTACATCGACGACGGCCGGCCGGTGCCGGGCCTGTTTGATGAAACCCTGCGCAACCTGCGCGAGGTGTCGCCCACGCTGTATTCGAACGCACCTTCGGGCTATGCCGTGCTGGCCGCCGCGCTGGAGAAGGACGACGCGCTCTGCCGCACCTTCTTCAAAAACCTGACCCTGCTCACCTACGGCGGTGCGCGCCTGCCCGACGACCTGTACGAACGCATGCAGGCCCTGGCGGTCAAGTACACCGGCGAGCGCATCGTGTTCTACACCGGATGGGGCTCGACCGAGACCGCGCCCACGTCCACCGGCACCTACTGGGAGACCGAGCGTGTGGGCCTGATCGGCCTGCCCTTCCCGGGTGTGCAGCTCAAGCTGGTGCCCACACCCACCGCCGGCATGTACGAGCTGCGCCTGCGCGGCATCAACGTCTTCCCCGGCTACCACGCCCAGCCCGAGCTGAGCCAGGGCGCCTTCGATGAAGACGGCTTCTACAAGATCGGTGACGCCGGCACCCTGGT
>JANOAQ010000069.1:0-1993 GCA_031411195.1 Burkholderiaceae bacterium
GCCTTGGCACGCAGTGTGCCGCCGGCCTTGGCCACCACTTCTTCGAGCAGGTCGCGTGCACCTTCCATGTCACCGATCTGACGGAACTCTTCTGCAAGTTCGAGCTTGCGTGCCAGCGGATCACCAGGCTCGGCATCCACGTCGTTCAAGCGTGACGACAAGCCACCCGGCTCAGAGGCATCGAAGCCCCGGAAGTCGAGCGTGGTGTCACCACCCGCCGGCGCCAGGGGCCGGCCTTGCCCGTCGTCGAAAGGCAGGGGCAGTGAATCGAAGTCAAGATCGGGTGGCAGCGTGCGGGCGGGCGTGGCTTGTACCGGGCGCGGCTGCGTGTACTCGCCGATGTTGAAGTCAAGGCCGTTGTCGGCCGGGCGCTGCACGCCAGACGCCAGTGGTCGTGTGGCGTCCATGGCCCCTGCGCTGAGGTCGTCCGACAAGTCCAGGTCGAGGTCGATCCCGCCCAACTTCGGCAGTTCGGAATCGGCCATGGGTTGGGTGGCCGGCGCCAGGATCAAATGCGGCTGGGTGGTGGCGCCCAGCGGCTCGATCACCATGCGCTCGCCGTCGAGGATGATCTCCTCAGGGTGCCCGCCCGGCTGGTAGAGGGGGTTGTCCGGGTCCATCTGCTGCCCCAGCGCCTGCGCTTGCGCCCAGTCGATGCCCACACCTTTGGTCAACGCGTAGAGCTGGGTGGCCAGCAGTTCAAAACCCTTGCTGTCGCGACGCTTGGCGTAAACCTCCAGCAGTTTGGTTCGCACCGCCATGCGTTCGGGGGTAGCGCGCAGCGCTTCCTTGAGGAGTTCTTCAGCCTGCAGATCCCGGCCGTAGGCCAGGTAGACATCCGCTTCGGCCACCGGATCGACATCGCCGATGGCATCGAGTTGGCTCAGCGAATAGCCCATGGAACTGGCATT
The DNA here is from genome assembly GCA_031411195.1 of Burkholderiaceae bacterium. Classification (GTDB taxonomy): domain Bacteria; phylum Pseudomonadota; class Gammaproteobacteria; order Burkholderiales; family Burkholderiaceae_C; genus Pseudaquabacterium. Next base: position 912 of record JANOAQ010000069.1, read on the forward strand.
GCTGTTGCCCGATTCCCGGGTGTCCACCCGCTGCCCACCGCTGGCGCCGAAGAACGAATCGGGCTGCATGCGGCTTTCAAGGAAGGACGTCTCGCTGGCCGTCTTGCGCATGCGTTTGCGCAATTGCCACGCGCCCAGACCCGCCAACAACAGGGCCAGACCGCCCAGCCCCGGCAGCAACCAGCCGCTGTTGCCGAGGCTGTCGAACATGCCGGTCTCCTGCGCAACAGGCGCAGGCGCGGGCACGGTGGGCACCGGGGCCGGGGCCAGTCCGGGCATGGCTGGCCTGGATGCGCCAGCGGCCACCCCGTTGGTCGCGCCATTGGCCACGCTGTTGACTGGATTGGCAGACCCCGCAATCACCGGGGCTGCCGGCATCGCAGGTGCCGGAGCAGCGGGTGCCGGAGCAGCGGGTGCCGGTGCAGCGGTTGGCGCTGCAGGGGCAGCAGCCACCGGCGCCTGGGCCGCTGCGGTGCCTTGCTGCAGGCGCTTGAGCTCTTCGACGTTGCGGGTGAGTTCGGCCACCCGGGCCGCATTGTCCTTGCCGGCGGCTGCCGAGGCGGTGGCCTCTGGCGCCGATGCCTTGATGGCCGCGCCAGTGAGCTTGAGCTTGTCGGGCGTGGTCGCGGCCGACTGCTTTCGATCGTCCACCGCGGCCTGGACCTTGCCTTGTGCCGCACGCGCCGGCTCTTGGCCCTGGGCCGCTGGCACGCCCTGCGCTAGGCGGGCGCGGTAGGCGCTGAAATCAGCGCTCTGGGCGGTGATCAAACGCTTCGCATCGGCTGCGGTGACATCCTTGACCTCGTCGCCGCTGGGCACCTGAAGTACCGAGCCGGCCCGCAGCCGGTTGACATTGGCCTCGATGAAGGCATTGGGGTTGGCGCGGTAGAGGCCGACCAGCATCTGGTCGAGCGACACACCCTTGGGCTGGTTGCGACCCGCCACGCGGAACAGGGTGTCGCCGGAACGCACTTGATAGGTCTTGCCATCGGCAGAGGGCACGGGCGCGGCAGCGGGGGCCGGCACGGCCAGCGGTGCGGGCGCCGGGCGCGGCGCGGCGGCGGGCTTGGGCGTGGCCGGTG
>JANOAQ010000070.1:0-3441 GCA_031411195.1 Burkholderiaceae bacterium
CAGGATCGACGCGGTGCCGTAGGCCGCCATGCCGACTGCCACCAGCGCGAAGATGCCCCAGACCGGCGCTTGCGCGGCCACCAGCGCCGCGCCGCCGGCGGCCACCAGCAGCAGCCGCAGCGTGCCGGCCAGCACCTGGCCGCCAACCCGGTTGGCCGCAATGGCCGACGAATACAGGCTCAAGCCTGCACCGTACAACGCGTAGAACGGCCCGGCCCAGTGAAAGTAGGTGTCGGCCGACGCCAGCACGGCGGGGTCATTGGTGAAGCGGTCGGTCCACAGATCGGGCACCACGGCCAGCACCAGGCCGGCAGTGCCCAGCAGCAGGCCGGCCATGGCCGCCGCCGTCCAGCCCACGCGGCGAGCCCGGGCCACCTGGCCTGCACCGATGGCCATGCCGATCAAAGGCACCGACGCGGCGCCAAAGCTGAACGCCAGCGGCACCAGCAGAAACTCCAGCCGCATGCCGATGCCATAGCCGGCCAGTGCCTGCGGGCCGCTGCGCGCCACCAGCCAGGTCAGGATCATCATCGTGCCGATGGTCTGCACCGGCGAGGCGCAGGCCTTCACACCCAGTTCAAGCAGGTCGCGCGCCAGCGCCGGCTGCCAGGTGGCGCCGCGCAGGCGCAAACGGATGCGCGACTGGCCGCTGTGCAGGTACCAGCCCAGCACCACCGTGCCGCCGACATAGGCCAGCACCTGGCCCAAGGCGATGCCCGGCATGCCCAGACGGGGAATCGGCCCGGCACCCAGGCCGAACACGCCGGCCAGTGCCACCTGCACCAGGCCCACGGCGATCAGGATCACCGACGGCACCAGCATGTTGCCGGTGGCCCGAAGCACCGCCGACAAGGTGTTGAGCAACCAGACGCCGGTAGAGCCGAAGAAGGCCACATGGGCATAGGCCACCGCCTGCGCCAGCGGCTCGCCGCGGCCGCCGAGCAGGCTGAACACGGCTTGCGACAGCGCCAGCATCAACACCGTGGTGGCCAAGCCCGCCACCACCGCGATGCCCAGGGCATGCACCACCAGGGCCTCGGCCCGCGCGGTCTGGCCGGCGCCCAGGGCCCGCGACACCAGCGACGCGATGCCGCCACCCATCGCGCCACCGGAGAACATCTGCTGCAGCATCAGCAGCGGAAACACCAGCGCCATGCCAGCCAGCGCCGACACGCCGAGCTGGCCCACGTACGCGGTCTCGGCAATCGCCGCCACGGCGCCGCCCACCATGGCCACCATATTGGGCACGGCCAGGCGCCACAGCGTGGGCAGCACGGGGGCCGTGAGCAGACGGTTGGTCGTTGGAGCGCTTGCCGAGGCCATGGGCCAGTATGGCCTGCGCCGGTACACCGGCTGTCCCGCAAGCGGCAGAGCGGGCTCGACCCCGCCAAGTGCCACTCGAACCGCGCACTTTGGTTCACCGCCTGTCAGCGGTTTGGTCAGGCCCCTCGAATGGACGAATTGCCGCGGGACCTTTGCACTTTACTGCGGCGACTGCACCATCGGCCGCGCCGGATCGGCCGACCACTCCAGCAGCGAGTTGTCGTAGAGCGCCACCTTGTCATGCCCCAGCAGCCGAAGCGCAAAGAACGTGACGCTGGCCGCGATGCCACCGCCGCAATAGGTGATCACCGGTTCGCCCGAATCCACCAGACCCGCAGCCGTCAAGCGCGCCCGGATCGCCTCGGGCGACAGCCACGCCATCGTCGTGGGGTCGACCAGATCACGCGCCGGCACACTGAGGCTGCCCGGAATGCGCCCGGGCCGGCCGTAGTGCGCGCCGCCGGTGCCGGCGAACTGCTCGGGGCTCAGCGCATTGACGAGCCGCTCGCCCGAGCCGGCCACGGCGCGCGCAACGCGCCCGGCGTCGGCCACCATGGGCGCGTCAAGCCGGGGAACAAAACTGGCGGGCGCGCGTACCGTGACCGTATCCGTCAGCGGCCGGCCTTCGCTGCGCCAGCGAGGCAGGCCGCCATCGAGGACCGATACCCGTGGGTGGCCCAGCGCCGTCAGCACCCACCAGGCACGGGTGACCACCATCGGCTGCGCGGCGCCGTACAGCACCACGTGGTGCGCATTGCCGATGCCCAGCCGTGACAGCAGCGCGGCGATCTGCGCCTGGCCGGGCAGCGTGTACGCAAACGCGCCGGCCGGATCGGACAGGTCGGCCACCATGCACACATGGTCCGCGCCGGGGATGTGCTCACGCAGCCAGTCTGGCCGGCCACTGCGGATCTTCGACGGGCCCACCGGCTGCGGCGTCATCCAGGTGGTGCAATCGAGAACCCGGATCGACGGGTCGTCAAGGCGCGCATGCAGCCACTCGGGCGTGACGAGCAGCGAGGTATCGGCAGCGTCAGGCACCATGGGATCACCTATCCTTATTTGCGAAATTACGCCAAGTGGCCGTCGATCATGGCATGGGCACGGCGCCAATCGAGGCGGTGACGACCAGGGCGGGCCTGGGTGGGCCAGGGTGGAAAAGGGTGGGCCAGGGCGCAGTTCAAGCAGGCGTGAGCAAGGCGCGCCGAGCAGCGATGAAATCGCGCCGGCTCTGCGCCGCCAGCGCATGCTGCCCTGCCTCGACGCGCACGCGCCCCGCCGACCACACCGTGTGCACGGCACTGGTGCGGTGGCTCGCAAACACATGGGCCGACAGCATCAGTTCGGGCGTGGGCAGGCCGGCCAATGCGGGGTGCCCGGCGTCCAGCGCCACCGCGTCCATGCGCTGGCCGACCGCCAGGCCCGCTATCCCCGGCGTCCCCGTCATGAGGCGGCCACTGGCCTGGGCACCCCCGGCCACGGCCGCCAGCGTCATGGCCGTGGCCACGCTGGGCTGCGCCGCAGCCGACAACACATTGCGCTCGCGCCGGACCAGGCGCTGGCTGTATTCAAACTGCATCAACTCCTCGGCCGCGTTCACGCAGGCATGGCTGTCCGATCCGACGCCCCAGCTTCCGCCACCGTCCAGCCAACTGGCGCTGTCGAAGGTGCCATCGCCCAGGTTGGCCTCGGTGCTGGGGCAGATGCCGGCCACCGCGCCGCTGCGCGCCGCCTGCAGGGATTCTTCAGCGGTCATGTGGGTGGCGTGAACCAGGCACCAGCGGCCATCCACCGGCGCATGGTCCAGCAACCATTGCACCGGGCGCTGGCCGCACCAGGCCAGGCAGGCCTCGACCTCGCCGGTCTGCTCCGCAATGTGGATGTGCACAGGCGCCGTGGCGTCCAGCGCGCTCAGCCCAGCAAGTGCCTCCTTGAGCGCCTGCGGCGGCACGGCGCGCAGCGAGTGCGGCGCCAGGCCGAGCCGAATGCCTTCGCGATCGCACAGCGGCTTGATCCGCTCCAGCAGCCGCAAGAGCTGGTCGGTCGAGCGGATGAAGCGGCGCTGCGCGGCGCCGGGCGGCTGCCCCCCGAAGCCGCTGGTCTGGTAGAGCACCGGCA
>JANOAQ010000071.1:0-3145 GCA_031411195.1 Burkholderiaceae bacterium
CGGACGGCCGTTAGCCCCTGCGGGCTGACGGCCGCCTGCCGAACCGGCCGAGCTCTGCGAGGCCGTGGGCAGGACGATTGAACTTGCAATGAATACTTGATTGAAGGAGCAACAACATGGCAGATCCGATGCGCATCCGCGCCCAGGCCGCAGGTGACAAGGCCACCGTGCGTGTGCTGATGAGCCACGAGATGGAAACCGGCCAGCGCAAGGACAGCGCGGGCAAGGTGATCCCGGCCTGGTTCATCCAGGAAGTGAGCGCCACGCACAACGGCAAGAACGTGCTCAATGCCCAATGGGGTCCGGCGATCTCGAAGAACCCCTTCATGCAGTTCGTGGTCAAAGGCGCCAAAGCCGGTGACAAGATCGCTGTCACCTGGCTCGACAACAAGGGCGACAAGCGCACCGACGAAGCCACTGTCACCTGAGTGGGTTGCAGCAGCGCCAACATCGGCTGGGCCCACCCCTTGCTCATCAGGAGACCTATGAAGACACGCTTGAATGCATGGTTGCTGAGTGCAGTCATGGCAGCCCTGGGCAGCCTGGCTGCACCGACCGCGCTGGCTCAAAAGACAGCGGCCGACGGCATTGCCGAGTACCGCAAGATGCTCGAAGACGGCAACCCGGCCGACCTGTTCGAGGCCAAGGGCGAAGACCTCTGGAAGACCCCGCGCGGCCCCAAGAAGGCCACGCTTCAGGCTTGTGATCTGGGCCTGGGCCCGGGGGTGATCAAGGGCGCCTGGGTGCAACTGCCACGCTGGTTTGCCGACACTGGCAAGGTGCAGGACGTGGAATCACGCCTGGTCACCTGCATGGCCACGCTGCAGGGCTTCAATGCGGCCGAGTTGATCAGTACGCCGTTCGGCAGGGGCGAGATGAGCAACATCACCGCCCTGGCCACCTGGATCGCGGCCGAGTCGCGCGGCAAGCGATTTGCGCTGCCCCAAGGCCATGCGGAAGAAAAGCGCTTCTACGAGCTGGGCAAGCGGGCGTTTTTCTTTCGTGGCGGGCCGATGGATTTTTCATGTGCCAGCTGCCACGGCGAAGACGGCAAACGCATCCGCCTGCAAGACCTGCCCAACCTCACCAAGAATCCGGGTGACGGGGTCGGCTTTGCAGCCTGGCCGGCCTACCGTGTGAGCAATGGCCAGATGTGGAGCATGCAACTGCGCCTGAACGACTGCTACCGCCAGCAGCGCTTTCCGTACCCCGGTTTTGCATCCGACCTGACCGTGGCGCTGGGTGTCTACATGGGCGTCAATGCCCAGGGCGCCGAGTCGATTGCCCCGGCCATCAAGCGCTGATCCAGGAGCCCCCCTTGAAGACCAAGCATGCATTGATTGCCACAGGCGTCCTGGCCGCACTGGTGCTGGCCGGTTGCGCCAGTCTGCCTTCGTCCGACGAGCTCGATCGCCAGGCTGTTGCCATGACGCAAGCCGCGTTCCGGGCCGAAGGCATCGCCAAGCTCGACCGCATTGAACAAGACCTGGGTCAGCGCGCCTGCTCGTCCGACAAGGCGCCTTCCGAGGCGGTCTCCAAGCAGATCGAAACCGAAGCCACCGCCACCATCCGGTGGCCCACGGGCGGCCAGTATTTCGGCGATTGGCGCGAAGGCGAAAAGCTGGCCCAGAACGGCCGCGGCATGACCTGGACCGACAGCAGCGCTGCCACCAGCGCCAACGGCGCCCAGTGCTACAACTGCCACCAGATTGGGCCGGCCGAGATCAGCTACGGCACCATCGGCCCCAGCCTCTACAACTACGGCAAGCTGCGCGGCGTGAAGGACCTGTCCGACCCGGCCAGCGCGGCCATGATCCAGTACACCTGGGGCAAGCTGTGGAACAGCAAGGCCTACTCGGCCTGCTCCAACATGCCGCGCTTCGGCCATGCCAAGCTGCTGGACGAAGGGCAGATCCGGCATGTGATGTCGCTGCTTCTGGACCCCAAGTCGCCGGTCAACCAGTGAGTTCAAACGGTTACGACAGAGCCCGCCTCGGCGGGCTTTTTCAGCACTAAAACATAAGCGAAGACTGAATCATGAGCTTGAGCAAACGCGACTTTCTTCAGGTGCTGGGCGCCGCCTCGGTGGCCGGCATGGGCCTGGGCCGGTATGCCAGCGCCGATGCGGCCACGGCCCAGGCCGGGCTCTACGACATCGCGCCCTTCGGCAATGTTTCCTTGCTGCACATGACCGACTGCCACGCGCAGCTCAAACCCATCTACTTTCGCGAACCCACCGTCAACCTGGGGCTGGGCAACATGCAGGGCCAGCTGCCGCACCTGGTGGGTGACCACTTGCTCAAGCGTGCCGGCATGGCGGCGGGCACAGCGCAGGCCCATGCCTTCACCTACCTCGACTTCGACGTGGCCGCCCGCCGCTACGGCCGAGTGGGCGGCTTTGCGCACCTGGCCACCCTGGTCAAGCAGCTCAAGGCCAGCCGGCCCGGCGCCCTGCTGCTGGATGGCGGCGACACCTGGCAAGGCAGCGCCACGGCCTTGTGGACCAACGCGCAGGACATGGTCGATGCCTGCAAGCTGCTGGGTGTGGACGTGATGACCGGCCACTGGGAGTTCACCTACGGCATGGAGCGGGTGAAGGAAATCATCGAGAAGGACTTCAAGGGCCAGGTCGACTTTGTCGCCCAGAACGTCAAGACCAACGACTTCGGCGATCCGGTGTTTGCGCCCTACGTCATCCGCGTGGTCAACGGCGTCAAGGTGGCCATCATCGGCCAGGCTTTTCCCTACACGCCCATCGCCAACCCGCGCTATCTGGTGGCCGACTGGAGCTTCGGCATCCAGGACGAGAACCTGCAGAAGATGGTGGACGAGGCGCGCGGCAAGGGCGCCCAGGTGGTGGTGGTGCTCAGCCACAACGGCATGGATGTCGACCTGAAGATGGCCAGCCGCGTGCGCGGCGTCGACGCCATCTTCGGTGGGCACACGCACGATGGCGTGCCGGTGGCGATCCCGGTGACGAATGGGGGAAGCACGGCCGGCGGCAAGACGCTGGTGACCAACGCCGGCTCCAACGGCAAGTTCCTCGGCGTGATGGACTTCGAGATGAAGGGCAGCACGGTGGTGGACTACCGCTACCGCCTGCTGCCCGTGTTCGCCAACCAGATCCGGCCCGACCCCGAGATGG
>JANOAQ010000072.1:0-19107 GCA_031411195.1 Burkholderiaceae bacterium
TTCGAGGCCTACACGCCGGCGCCCAAGCGTGTTCGGGGCTATTACGCCCTGCCCTTGCTGTGGCGTGACCAGATCATCGGTTGGGGCAACCTGTCGGTGCAGGGCGGGCAGTTGGTGGCCGATCTGGGCTATGCCAGTGGCCGGCCCCCCACCGACCAGGGCTTTGCCCAGGCGCTGGACCACGAGCTGGCCGACGTGGCCACCTTTCTGTCACTGGCGCCGCGCTGACCGGCATAGCGCAACTCATCGCACCTCAGCGCGCCGCCCGCGAAACCAGCCGGTGGTAGAAGCGCACCATGTCGGCCAGTTGGGCGGTCGAGATGCGCTCGTCGGTGCCGTGCACGCGCGCCAGATCCTCGCGCTTGAAACGGATCGGCATGAAGCGGTAGACCTGATCGGCAATGCCCTCGAAGTGGCGCGAATCCGTGCCAGCAAGCACCAGCCCCGGCGCCACTATCGCGTCGGGGAACACCTCGCGGATCGTGCGCTCCACGAGTTGGAACGCCGGCACGGCCGCCGACGAGACGCGCGACGCCTCGGTCGGCGCATCGAGCGGCTTGATCTCGATGCGCTCGTCGGCCACCGCCTTGCGCACATGCTCGGTGACCGATGCCGAGGTATCGCCCGGCAACAGCCGGAAGTTCACCACCGCTTCGGCACGGCCGGGCAGCACGTTGAACTTGTTGCCGGCATTGACGATGGTCATCGCCGTCGTTGAGCGCATCATCGCGTTGGTGGCCGCACCCTTGGTCAGCATGCCTTCGACCACCGGGCGAAACAGCCACAGATTGGACATCGGCACCCGTTGCGTCCAGGCAAGCTCGGGCGCGATCACCGAGAACATCTCGCCGGCCACGCCCCGGATGCCACCCGGCACGGGCTGCTGGTCCAGCCTGGCCAGAGCGGCCGCCAGCATGCCGATGGCGCTGGCACCGGGCGTGGCCGGCGGCATCGACGAATGGCCCGGCGGCGCGGTCGCCGTCAGGCGCAGGGACACCGCCCCTTTTTCGGCCAGCCCGATCAGTGCCAGTGGCGCCTGCACGCCGGGCAGGATGCCTTCGGTCACGGCCAGGCCTTCGTCGAGCACGAAGTCCAGCTGAACGCCACGCTGCTTGAGCAGCGCAACGATCTTCACCGCGCCGTCGCCGCCGCCCACTTCCTCGTCGTGGCCGAACACCAGGTAGACCGTGCGCCGTGGCTTGAAACCCGACTTGATCAGCATCTCCACCGCCTCAAGCTGGGCGATCAGGTTGCTCTTGTTGTCCAGGGTGCCACGGCCCCAGACCATGCCGTCTTCGACCACACCGGCGAACGGCGGCTTCTGCCACAGGCCTTCGGTGCCGGGCGCCACCGGCACCACGTCCTGGTGGGCCAGCAGCGCCATCGGCTTGGCTTGGGCATCCGTGCCTGGCCAGGTGTAGAGCAGGCTGTGCCCGCCAACCACTTCACGCGCCAGCGTGGCATGCACCAGCGGATACCGGTCCTTCAAATGGGTGTGCAGTGCTGCGTATTCGGCCACCAGGCCACCGGGATCGAGCAAGCCGGTCACCGTCTTGGCGCGCACGGCCCGGGCCATCGATTCGGCGACTGCAGCGCCGTCGATGGCCAGGGGCGCCAGAGCCGGCACCTGAACCTGGCGCGAGCCTTGCCGCAGCGTGTTGGCGGCGAGCACGGCGATCAGCAACAGCACAAGGGCCAGCAGTGCAACGACGGTGCGCTTGATCATGGTGGGGTCCTTCGGGTGCCGGTGGCTGCCGGCGTGGCTGACTCGCGAGGATAGGGCAGTGCCCGTGCCGAGCCGCCCCGAGCTGCCCCGAGAGGCTCAACGCAGCGCACGCTGTCCAAGCGCCAGCACCGAACCCAGGGCCAGCGCGGCGGCGCTCAACGCCAGGCCCCGCAGCAAGCCGCCCGGGCCGTCGGCGATCAGGCCGACCAGGCTGGGGCCGGCGATCTGGCCGATGGCAAAGATGACGGTGAACGCGGCAATGCCGCGCGGCCAGGCCGCCGTGGGCAGGTTGTGCCGCACCAGTGCGGTGGTCGATGCCACCACAGACAAGAAGACCGCGCCGAACAGCGCCCCCGAGGCAAACACGGCCACCGGGTGGGCACTGGCCACCGGCAGCACCGTGGCGGCCGCGAGCAGGCCGTTCAGCAGGGCCAGCGGCTGGCCACCACGCCAGCGCTGCAACAGCCCGGCCCACAGCCACGACGAGGCCACCACGCCCAGCCCCAGCAGCACGTAGAAGGCGGTGATGGTGGCGGGGGCCAGCCGCTGCTCGCGCAACAGGCTGATGATGAAGGTCATGTAGCCGATGTAGCCCAGGCCGAACATGAAGTAGCCTGCCAGCGCGGGCCACAAGGCGCGCCAGGGCACGGGCGCCCGGCCCGCTGCACCGGCTGGCACGGCCGCAGCCCGCGGCATGCCGGCAGCCATCAAGGCACTGGCGAGCAGGGCCACCGCCCCCAGCGCCTGCCAGGCAGGTTGCCAGCCGTGCGGGCTGCCCGCCGGGCCCAGTGACACGGGCACCAGCAAGGCCGACACCACGATGCCCAGGCCCGTGCCGCCGTAGTACAAGCCCAGCACCAGCCCCGCCGACACGCCCGCGCCGGCCAGGCTGCCCAGGCGCGCCGCCAGCAAGCCACCGGCGACGAAGGTGGCTGCGCTGGCCGCCCCTGCGCCGATGCGCAGCGCCATCAACCAGGCGTCGGTGGTCACGGCGCCGTGCAGCGCCAACAAGATGGCCGTGACCACGCCACCGCCCACCAGGGCCGCTTGCGCGCCAAACCGTGCCATGAGCCGAGGCATGGCCAGGGCACCCAGCAGGTAGCCGGCCGCATTGCCGGTATTCATGGCACCGGCGGTGAAATAGCTCCAGCCCAGATCGGCCCGCATCGGCCCCAGCAGCAGGGCGTAGGAGAACCGCGCCAAACCCAGCGAGATGGCCGCGCCCAGCGCCAGGGCCGCCGCCTGGCGCAGCACGCTGGCGCGGGTGGCGGTCTCGTTCATCGGCGCGCGGCCAGCAAGGCCATGGCCAGCTCGGCAAAACCGTGGCCGCGCTCGGCGCGGGTGACATACCCCGGCCAGGCGCGCAGATGCGGCACGAAGCGCGCGATGTTGGCCACGCCCACGCAGAGCGGCATGCGCTCGAACATGGCCTGGTCGTTGGTTGAATCGCCCACGTACACCCACTCGGCCGGCTCGAACGGCCGGCCCAGCGCCTGCTGCACCGCCCAGCGGGCGCCGCTGGGCTTGTCGTGGGCGCCGATCCAGCCATTGATGTGGATGGAGCTGACCGTGGCTGTCAGGCCATGCGCCTGCATCACCGCCACCACGACGGCGATCTGCACCTCGTCCAGGTGGGCGAACTCGCTGTGGTCGACGGCGATGTCGGTCAAACGGCCGGCGCTGTCTTGCGCGAGCGTGGCGCCCGGCACCTGGGCCAGCACCGCCCGGGCGCAGGTCTGCAGGCGCCGGGCGTTGACCGCGCGCTCGCTGGCATCGGCCACAAAGTCGGTCTGCAGGCCCTGGCCTTGGCCCAGGCAGCGCAGCATCACCGCGCCGTTTTCAGCCACGATGGCGGCCACTGGCCAGGCTCTGGCAAAAGGCTCGCTCCAGCCCGCCGGGCGGCCGGTGATGGCGATCACTGGCACGCCGGCGCCGGCCAATTGGTGCAGGGCCGCCAATGCCGCCGGCACGATGGCGCCGTCGGCCGTGAGGGTGTCGTCGATGTCGGTCAGCACGCCGTGCAGCGCGGCCAGGCGGGCCATCGGCAACTCGGCCAGTGGACGCATGCGCCCGGCAGCGGCGGGCGGCAGTGACACCGCCAGGGCAGGTGGCGGCGGTGAGGCGTGCAGCGGCATGCGCGGCAGTCTCCCACAGGGTTGCACGCAAGCCACGCCAGGCAACGCAAGCCAAATCGGCCCAGAGCCTGGCCAAGGGCGGCTGTTTATCATGGCGGCTTGACCAACCAGGCCAAGGGCCACTGCCATGAACCTCGTCGATCTGGTCGCCATGGGCGCCCTGCTGCAGTTTGTCTTCTTTGGCGCGCAGGTCGGGCAGGCCCGGGGCAAGTACGGCGTGAACGCGCCGGCCGTCACGGGGCACGAAGGCTTCGAGCGCATCTACCGGGTGCAGATGAACACGCTGGAGCTGCTGGTGGCCCTGCTGCCGGCCATGTATGCCGCTGCGCGCTACTGGCCCGCCTGGGCCGTGGCCGCCGCCGGCGCCGTCTACCTGGTGGGCCGCTTCATCTACTGGCGCGCCTACGTCACCGCCCCGGCCAGCCGCGGCCTGGGCTTCGTGCTCAGCATCGGGCCGGTGTTCACCTTGATCATCGCCACCATCGGGGGCATCGTGCTGGGCAAGCCCGGGGTCTGAGATACCCGCCCCCACGTCGCTTCGCTCCTGCCCCCCGAGGGGGCGCTCAGCCGCCTTGGGGCAGCCCGGCGTCGGCTGATGTCCGCCCCCACGTCGCTTCGCTCCTGCCCCCCGAGGGGGCGCTCAGCCGCCTTGGGGCGGCCCGGCGTCGGCTGAGAGGGTGTCCGTGCTGCGCGCTGCGTCCTGGGTGTCGGCCGAACCAGCGCTGACCGGGGGCAACAGCGCGCATTTGCTCAGCGGCGGCGACGAGTTGTTTCCGGCCATGTGCCAGGCCATCGGCAAGGCCCGCCGCCAGGTTTGGCTGGCCACCTACATCTTTCACGATGACGCGGCCGCCCGGTTAGTTGCCCAGGCGCTGGCCGATGCGGTCCGGCGCGGCGTGTGGGTGGGCGTGGTGGTGGATGGCTTCGGCAGCAAGGCCACGCTGCCGGTGCTGCGTGAATTGCTGCGCGATGCGGGGGTCAACCTGGCTGTGTTTCGACCGATCGACCGCTGGTGGCGGCTGTTGCAGCCGGGCCAGCTTCGGCGCCTGCACCAGAAGCTGTGCGTGGTGGATGGACTGTACGGATTCGTGGGGGGCATCAACGTACTGGATGACCGGCACGACCTGAACCACGGCTGGGGCCATGCACCACGGCTCGATTTCGCCGTGGCCCTGGAGGGGCCGGTGGTACTGCAGATGGAGCACGCCGTGCGGGCGGTATGGACACGCGCCGCACTGGGTGCCGATTGGCGCGAAGAGGTGCTCAACGTGGCCCGCAGTGCCGAGCCGCTGGCGCGTGCGCGGCGGGTGTTGTCGCGCCTGCGCATGCTGGCGCCTGCGATGCCGGCCGCCACGGCCTCGTTGTTGCCGGTGCGGGTGGCCTTTCTGGTACGCGACAACCTTCGGCGCCGTCGCGACATCGAGCAGGCCTACATCGACGCCATCGGCCAAGCCCGGCAGCGTGTTGATCTGGCGTGTCCGTACTTCTATCCCGGGCGGTTGTTCATGCGCACCTTGTGTGATGCGGCCAAGCGTGGTGTGCAGGTGCGCCTGCTGCTGCAAGGCAAGCCCGACTACCGGTTTGCGGTGCTGGCTGCCGAGGTGTTGTACGACGGGTTGCTGGCCAGCGGGGTGCGGGTGTTTGAGTACACGCCCGCCTTCCTGCATGCCAAGGTGGCCGTGGTCGACGGCGACTGGGCCACGGTGGGCAGCAGCAACATCGATCCTTTGTCGCTGGTGCTCAACCTGGAGGCCAACGTCATCGTGCGCGACGAGGAATTTGCCGCCAACCTGGCCCAGCGGGTGGAACTGGCCTGCCAGGCTTCGCGCGAGGTGCTGGGTCCACCCGTGCCGGCGGGCTGGTGGGCGGTTGCACGGCGTGGCTTCGTGGCATGGACGGCGCACTGGTTTTTGCGCCTTGCAGGCATGAGTGGGCGGTACTGACCGGCGCACACCGATTTCCGTCAAGAACTGAACCCGCTGTCCGATAGATGAGGTGAGCGCCTTGGGTCGATACGACGCAAGGGCGTGGGCGCAGCCACCAGGCCGGGCCTGTGCGGCGCCTAACCTTGAACAATCTGGACACCACCGTGAAATCCTCTGGCCCGACGATGAAAGTCTCCACCCAACTGGCGCTGGGCTTTTTCTTGCTGGTGCTGCTGGGCTTGCTGCAGGCCGGTTACGGGCTGTGGAACCTGCGCCACATGGCTGACGACCTGCGCTTGCTGTCCGAAGACCGCATGGTCAAGGTTGAAAAGTTCGCCGAGGTGATGAACAGCTCCAACCTGGTGGCACGGGCCACCCGCAACGCCCTGCTGCAAGCCGACCCCGCTGCGGTGAAGGCCGAGAAGCAGCGCATCGACGAATCTCGCGGCAAAGTCGATGCCCTGCTGAAAGACGTGGCGCAGTTGACCCGCGACGAGCAAGCCCACGCGCTGCTCAAAGCCATCGATGCCGCGAGAGAGCCCTTCCGCGCAGGCACCGACAGGGTGGTTGAACTGGCCCTGGCAGGCAAGACCGCCGATGGCACCGCCTTGCTGTTGAAGGAACTGAGACCCCTGCAAAACGCCTACCTGAAGGCCCTGGACGACGCCGGCGACTTCCAGCGCACCCAGGCGCGCCTGACGTCTGAACGCCAACAAGCGTCGGCCGCCCAGGCCACCTGGATGACGGTGATCCTGGGCGTGGTGGTGGCGGCCATGGGTGCCGGCACGGCCTGGCTCATCAGCCGCCGGCTGCGGCGGCAACTGGGCGGCGAGCCCGCCGAAGTGGTGCAGATCGCCAACGCCGTGGCCGAAGGTCACCTCGACGTGCAGGTGCATGCCCGCTCGGGTGACACCACCAGTGTGGTGGCCGCCATGCAGCGCATGCGCGACAAACTGGCCGACATCGTGAGGCAGGTACGCAACAGCAGCGAGAGCATCGCCACCGGCTCGGCCCAGATCGCCACTGGCAACGCCGACTTGAGTCAACGCACCGAAGAGCAGGCCAGCAATCTGCAGCAGACGGCCGCGTCCATGGAAGAGCTTTCGGGCACCGTGCGCACCAATGCCGACACCGCCAGCCAGGCCAATGCCCTGGCCGCAAAGGCCGCCGCCGCCGCTGCCCAGGGTGGCCAAACCGTGGGCACCGTGGTGGCCACCATGCAGGACATCGCCACCTCGTCCAAGAAGATCGTCGACATCATCGGCGTGATCGACGGCATCGCCTTCCAGACCAACATCCTGGCCTTGAACGCTGCGGTCGAGGCGGCACGCGCCGGCGAGCAAGGGCGTGGATTTGCCGTCGTGGCCAGCGAAGTGCGCAGCCTGGCTGGCCGCTCGGCCGACGCCGCCAAGGAAATCAAGTCGCTGATCGGCGCCAGCGTCGACCGGGTGGAACTGGGCGCACGCCAGGTCAACGACGCCGGCGCTGCGATGCAGGACATCGTGGCGCAAGTGCAGCGGGTGAACCAGCTCATCAACGAGATCGCCCATGCCACCGGCGAGCAGACCACGGGCATCGCCCAGGTGGGCGATGCGGTGACCCAACTCGACCAGGTGACCCAGCAGAACGCGGCCCTGGTGGAGCAGAGCGCCGCCGCCGCTGAAAGCCTGAAGCAACAGGCAGCGCACCTGGCCCAGGTGGTCAGCGTGTTCAGGCTGGGCGGTGCTGCCCACGTGGCGTCGCCCATGCGAGCAACCTAGACCCACAGCAGCCCTGGGCCGGCCACCAGCCGCAAACCGGCCGGCGGGGCCTGCACTGCAGCAGCATCGTCAGGCGCCGACAGCTGGGAACGCTTCTGAAGCAGCCCTGGCAGGCTTGCTGCCGAGTAGTGGCGTGGTGCCTCCGACAGGAATCGAACCTGTATCTAGCGCTTAGGAGGCGCTCGTTCTATCCATTGAACTACGGCGGCGGGCGAGATGGATTCTCGCATGCAGCACCCGCATGGCCCGGCGCTACCAGCGCCAGGACCAGACCAGGTCGATCGCGTTTTCGCCGCCTGATTGCGCCCGCAGCGTGAAGCGCTGGGCGATGCGGTAGATCAGCTGCCAGGTGCCTGTGGTGGCATGCACGCCGCGTTCATAGCCCACATACCAGCGCCGTGACAACTGCTTGCCCAGGCTGATGATGGTGTCGCGGCTGTCGCCTTCGGTCTGGCGCAAGGAGAAGTCGGTCAGGCCGATGGCTTCGAGCAACTGGTCGCTGGGACTGGCGCCTTCGCCTCCGGCCAGCAGTGCAAAGGCCGCCCGCTGCAGCAGCGCGGTGTCGGTGGTGCCCAGGCCATCGGGGCCGCGGCCCATCATCAGCCACGACAGCTTGTCGAAATCGGGCAGCTCGGGCTCGCTGAACAGGCGTACCCGGGGCCGGTAGGCCGTGCCATCGACCAGCACGCCCACCACCACATCCAGGTTGGGTCGCACCGCCTGCACGTCGATGCGCGGGTTGTCCGGCTCGCCGGTGAAGACGAAGCGCCCGCGCTGGATCTCCATCTTCTGGCCATAGGCGGCATAGCGACCGTCCTGCGTGCTGACGGTGCCGGTGACCGCCAGTTTGCCGCCCGGCGTGCTGATCTGCAGATTGCCGCGCAAACCCGTGTCCACGCCCCGGCCGCGCAGGCGCAACTGCTGACCCATGTCCAGGCGCAGGTTGACCTGGGCCTGGCGCAGCGGCGCAGGCGCACCGGCGGCTGGCGCCCGGTTGGCGGGCGCCGAGGCCACGCCATTGGCCGGCGTGCTGCGCGTGACGGTGACGTCGCTGTCCAGCGTGGGCGCGTCGCCACGGCCGATGTCGAACAGGCCTTCGTCGACGGTGAAAGCACCATCGAGCTTCAGGCGCTCGGCGTCCAACAGCAGGTCGGCGTTGCCGCTGGCCACCAGGCGGCGGTCGATGCGGCCCAGCACCCGGAAACGGTCGGCCATCAAGTGCAGCATGGCTTGCGGATGGGCGCCCAGGCTGGCGCCACCGGTGAGGGTGAGCAGGCCCTCACCGCCCTTGAAGGTCAGGCGCTCGATTCGGGCGTTGTCGCCCTCCAGGGTGATGGCCAGCTCACCATCGGTCAGGCTGATGCCCTGCAGCACATTGCGCAGGCCCAGCTGGCTGCCGGTCATGGTCCCGGTGAATTTGGGTGCGCCCAGCGTGCCGCCGAATTGGGCCGTGGTGTTGAGGGCGCCCGCCAGGCGCCACCCAGGGGGTACCCAGGTGCCCCAGACGCCCAGGTCGGCCACCCGCGCCTCGACGACGCCTTGCAGGGGTGCATTGGCAGGGGGCCAATGGCGATCGGCGGTGGTCTGCAGCACCTGGGCGCCCACGATGGAGCCGATGCGCCGGCCCACCAGGCCCTGGGCCAGCTGCCACAGGCCGTTGTGGGCGGTCAGCGCCAGGCGCAGATCGCTCAGGCCGAGCCCTTGGGCGCGGCCCAGTTCGTCGGTGACGCTGAGGTCGCCGCCGCCGCGCTCGAGCACCACATCGGCATCCACCCGGCCGGCGCTGTGCAGTTCGATGTGGCCGCCCAGGGTGAGGTCGCCACCCCAGCCCATCTCGGGCTGCAGACGGGTGAGCAGGCGCGCCACGTCGATGCTTTCGAGCTCAGCGCTCACGTCCAACCGGTCTTCGTGGCCGGGCCCGGTGCCGGCCTGCCATTGCAACTGGCGCCAGGCCAGGGCCGTGGTGAGCAACTGCACGCGGCCGGGCGCCAGTTGCACCGACTGCAGCGCGCCGCTGTCACCCAAGACCAGATCGCCCGACACCCCTTGCGCCGCCAACCAGGGTCGGCTGCCGCCTTGTGTATCCCGGGCGCCGCCCTGGGCCTGAAGCCCTTGCAGGCGGTAGCGTCCACCCAGGCCACCGTGGCCATTGCCTTGCCATTGGCCGCGCGCCTGGCCTTCCAGCCGGGTGCCCTGGCCGGCCGGGCCGAGCAGGTTTTCGGTCCAGCCCGGGGGGCGCACCGGGCTGTCCACCAGCAGGCGCAGGCTGTGCTCGCCCAGCGTGCCGGCGATGTCGGCGGTGAAGCGGTCGATGCGTTGTTCTCCAACGCTCAGCCCCGTGGCCTGCAACTGCGCTTGCAGCGGGGCCTGCGGCGTGGCGCCGTTCTTCCATTGCAGTTGGCCGCTGCGCAACCGGGCCTTGGGGCTGACCAGGCCCTGGGCCTGCACATCCCCCTGGCTCTGCAACGCTGGCCAGCGGCCTTGGCTGGACACCTCGGCACTCAGACCGCCGGCCCGGGGCAGGGCGGCAGCGCTGGCGGGCCAATGTTCGCTCAGCAGGGCGGTCAGTGGCGCCAGGGCGGCCAGGTCGGGTGCCTTCAAGGTGGCGCGCCAACGGTCGTCGGCCGCAGCGGCGCCGCCCTGGCCCTGCAGGCTCATGCGCTGGCCTGCCACGCTCAAGGCGCCTTCGACTTGAACGCCCGGCCCTTGGCTGTGCAGGCGCCATTGCGCCGCCAAAGGCAGGCCGGCCAGCAGACTGTCGTGTACTTGCAGGTTGGCGTCACCGTCCACGGACGCCAGCAGGCGGTCGATGGCCAGCGTATCGGCGGCCAGCACCGCAGCCGCTTCGCGCCGCCACAGGCCGGTGGCCTGCAGTTCGGCGCTCAGGCGGTGCGGACCGCGCCGCCACGCCGAACCCTCGCCACCACGCCACCACACCAATGGGTCGAACTGGGCCAGCTCGATCTGCCCCTTCACGCGCCAGCCGGCACTTTCGGACTGCGCCTGCCCGCTGGCCTGGGCGCGGGCCGCGCCGGCCTGCAGGACGGCCTGGGTGAGGGTCACTTGTTGCCGGTTGCCATGACCGACCAGGCGCAGTTGCACCGGCAGGCCGCCGCCGTCGAGCCAGCGGCCAGTGAGCGTGGTGTCGATCGCCAACGTCAGGCTGGCCGGCTTGGCGCGCAACGGGCTGACGGGCTTGGCAGCGCTTGATGCCGCTGGCGACACCGGCGCCGACGCACCAGTGGCCGACGCACCAGTGGCCGGCGCACCAGTGGCCGGCGCGGCAGCGGGCAAGCCGGTCACACGCAATTGCAGCGGGCCACCCACGGCGATGGCAGCGGCGGCGTGGTGCAGGCGCGCCGGCCGCACGCCATCCAGTTGCAGGTCAAGCGCCAGGCTGTCGCCCTGCCAGCGGCCCTGGCCCGACAGGCTGCCGGCCCCGCCGGCAGCGTCGGCCAGTTGCAGCTCGAAGCGGTTCAGCGTCAGCCGGTCGGTCTGGCGCGGCTCACCGGTGGCCTGCAGCTGCAGGCGGCGCAGGGGCAGCCGGTGCGCTTGCCACGCGCCGGGCAGGGCGTTGTCGAGGGCGACGGTGATGGTGGCAGGCCGGTCCAGGCCCTGGGTGCGCACTTCGGCCTGCCCCGACAGGCGTGTGGCCGGCCACTTTGCTGACAGGCTGGCCAGGTCCAGCGCCTGGGTCTTGAGCAGCAGATCGCCCAGGGGCCAGGCAGAAAAGGGCTGCACCTGGGCACTGGCCTGCAGCGCCGGTGCGCTGCCGCCGGGCGGGGCGTCACCTTGCAAACGGGCCTGGGTTGCCAGGGCGGCCAGCGGCCCGCTGGCCTGGGTCTGCAACTGCCAGCCGGGGGCCGCTTGCCGGTCGGCCACCAGGTTCGCCTGCACCAGCAGCGGGGCCTGTGTGCCGATGCGGCCGCTGCCTTGTACCCGCACCGGCGCCGTGGCCTGCGACGTGCCCGATTCGAGCATGAGCGAGAGATCGTCGACCCGATGCAGTCGCCCGTTGTCAGCGCCCAGGGCCAGGCGGGTTTGCAACTGGCGCAGCACGGGCCATTGGTCGACCTGGACCTCGGCGACGCGCAGTTGGGTGATCTGCAGGTCGATGGGCAGCTGCAGATCGGTGGGTGCTGTCAGCGGCTGGCCGCTGGGCTGTCCGCTGTCGAACTGCAGCCGCCGCGCTTGCACCTGGCCCAACTGCAGGGCCAGCGGCACCCCGGGCCGGGGCTGCAACGTTGCGCGGGCGCCTTCGACCCGCAATTGCCACAGTTGCAAATGGCCGGCCCGCCCGGGCAGCTGCCAGTCGAGGTGGTCGATCTGGAAACGACCGCTGGCGAGCGTGCCCGCCACACCGGTGGCCTGCAGGCCGGGCACTTGTTGCAGCACCCAGGCCAGCGTGGCCTCGTTGCGCCAGGCCAGCCAGGCCGCGCCACCCATCAGCGTGCCCAGCAGCGACACGCCCGCCAGCAGCCAGGCACCTGCGCGCAGCACCTGCTCATGCAGGCGTCGCCGCTGCCGGGCCAAGACCGCTGGCGGGGCGCTTGCCGGGGCGCTGGCGTCGTGGTCGGCGGGCATGGTCAGAACGCGATGCCCACGGACAGGTGCAGGCGCCAATGCTTGAGCTCCTGAGCGTGTGCCAGGTCGATGCGCAGCGGCCCGATCGGGCTGCGCCAGCGGATGCCTGCACCCCAACCCACGGCAGGGGTGTAGTCGCGCCAATGGGTCACCGCCCGGCCGGCATCCACGAACACGGCGCCCCAAACCGAGGGCATGCTGGCCAGGATGGGCCGCGCCAGTTCAATGCTGGCCGTCAGCAGGCTCTCGCCGCTGACGGTGCCGCCGCCGGCGTCCAGGGGTGCCAGTGAGCGGTAGGCATAACCGCGCACCGAATCATCGCCACCGGCGCGAAAGCCCAGCGCGTCGGGCACGGTCACCGCATCGCGGTGCACGATCTGGCCGGCTTCCAGGCGCGCCTGGCCATACCAGTGCTGGCCCAGCGGCAGGTAGCCCGTCACGCGGCCATAAAAGCGCCCGAAGGCGCCTTGCTGACCGCCCAGCTGCCCGGCCTGGCCGGCGCCCGTCTGCAGGGCCAGGGTGACACCGCGTGTGGGCAACACCACGCTGTCCAGATCGCGCCAGACCCAATGGACGTTGGCGCTGAGCGCCATCGCGGTGGTGGGGCCGGTGGAGGTGGGTGGAAAGTCATCTTGCCTTGAGCGCAACAACTCCAAAAAGTACAGTCGCTCGACGCGTGGCGTGTCCTGGGTGCGGCCCAGGCGCACGCGCTGCGACAACACCACGTCGGTGTCGCTCACGACCCGCTCGATCTGCACGCCCAGCAGGTTGCGGTAGAAATCGCGCCCCGGGTGGGACTGCAGATCACCGGTCCAGCTTTGGGTGCTGCGGCCCCATTCGAGCTTGTTGTAGGCCACGGCAGGCCAATCGAAGGGGCGGCGGTGGGTGTGTTCCAGCGTGGCGCGCGGGCCGGTGTTGGCACTGACGCCCAAGCCCACCGTGGCCTGCTGCAGTGGCAGCTCGACCAGTTGCACCAGCACGGGCGTGTGGGCGGTGTCGGTGAGCTCGGGATCGAAGCGCACCTGCACCGACTGGAACAACCGGGTTTTTTGCAGGCGGTCCTGGTAGGCCACCAGATGCTCTTCGGTCAGCGGTGCGCCCGCTGAAAATCCGGCCAGGTTGTGCACCATCGATTCATTGTGGTGCACCAGGCCGCGCACCAGTACCGGCCCGGCCCGGTACAACGGCCCGCTGTCGAGCGTGACCTGCAGCCGTGCCGTGCGCGCACTGGCGTCGATGTCGGCGGCACTGTGTTGCACGGTGGCTGCGGCATAGCCCGCGCTGCGCAGGCGCGCCAGCAGCTGCTGCTTTGCGCTGGCCCAATCAGCGTTGCGAAAGATCTGGCCGGGCTGCTGTTCGCCCACGCTGACCAGGCGTTGTTCAAGCACCTTGGCCGCGGTGTCACCAGCGGCAGCCAGGCGGGCAAGCTCACCTTGGGCCTGCACCTGCCACTGCACCACGCGGGTGGGCGCACCCGGCTGCACGCGCACCAGCACCACGCGGCGGGCAGCCATGCTCTCGGCCGGCACGGAACCGGGCGCCGAGGCCTCTGCGGCGGCGCCGGCCGAAGCCGGGTCCGGCGCATCCAGGCGCTGCACGCTGACCTGCGGGTCGAAGTAGCCTTCTGTCTGCAGCAGTTCGGCCACCTGGGCGGGTGCCGACGCGATCAGGCGGTTGAGCTCGGTGCCGCTCAATCGCTCTTCGGAGGCCAGCAGTTGCAGGCGAGCCAGGTCGAGGTGCCTTTCAAGCAGCTCGCGCAGGGGCGAGGGTGCCTCGATCGTCAACATGATCGACGGGCGAGCCGGTGTCGCGCCGTCGGATGGGGCCGCCTGCCGCAGCATCGCGCAACCGGTGCCCAGCATCGCAACGGCGATGATGAACAGCGTGCGCAGCGCGCGGCCGCCAGCGTGGGCTGGCGCGTTCATGCCCCGGAGCACATCACTTGGAGAGCAGGCGCATGGCCCCTTCCAGGCCTTGCAGCGTGAGCGGGAACATGCGGTGGTTGACGAGCTGCTGCATCACCGAGATGCTCTGGCGGTACTGCCACACGCCTTGGGGTTCGGGGTTGATCCACGCGTACTTGGGGAAGGCATTGGTCAGGCGTTGCACCCACTCGGCGCCGGGTTCTTCGTTGTTGTATTCAACGCTGCCACCGGGCTGCAGGATCTCGTAGGGGCTCATCGTGGCGTCGCCGATGAAGATGAGCTTGTAGTCCTTGTTGTACTTGCGGATCACGTCCCAGGTGGGCGTCTTCTCGCTGTAGCGGCGCTTGTTGTTCTTCCACATGAAGTCGTAGACGCAGTTGTGGAAGTAGTAGAACTCCAGGTGCTTGAACTCGCTCTTGGCGGCCGAGAACATCTCTTCGACGCGGTGGATGTGCTCGTCCATGGTGCCGCCCACGTCCATCAGCAGCAGCACCTTCACCTTGTTGTGGCGCTCAGGCACCAGCTTGATGTCGAGCATGCCGGCATTGGCGGCGGTGCAGTGGATGGTGTCTTCCAGGTCGAGCTCGGTCTCGGCGCCTTCACGGGCAAAACGGCGCAGGCGGCGCAGGGCCACCTTGATGTTGCGCGTGCCCAGTTCGAGGTTGTCGTCGTAGTCCTTGTAGGCGCGCTGGTCCCACACCTTCACCGCACTCTTGTTCCCGCCCTTCTCCTGCCCGATGCGTATGCCCTGCGGGTTCTGGCCATAGGCGCCAAACGGGCTGGTGCCGCCAGTGCCTATCCATTTGCTGCCGCCTTCGTGGCGTTCCTTCTGCTCTTCGAAGCGCTTTTTGAGTGTTTCCATCAACTCGTCCCAGCCCATCTTCTCGATCTTGGCCTTTTCCTCGGGACTCAATTCGAGTTCGAGGTTCTTGCGCAGCCATTCGAGCGGCACTTCCTTCGTGAAGTCGGCCAGCATCTCGACGCCCTTGAAGTAGGCGCCGAAGGCCCGGTCGAACTTGTCGAAGTGCGCCTCGTCCTTGACCAGCGAGGTGCGGGCCAGGTAGTAGAACTCGTCGACCGAGGTGTCGATGACGCCGGCTTTCATGGCTTCGAGCAGGGTGAGAAATTCCTTGACCGACACCGGCAGCTTGGCCGCACGCAGCGTGTAGAAGAAGTTGATCAGCATGGCGGGCTTCCGGTCGAGGGCCAGTGGGGCGTAATGCTGAAGCATACCCACTTCAGGGGGGTACCGCTTCGGCAGGCCGGGGCCCTGAGGCAAACTGAACTGATGGACACGCTGGCCTACCGCCTGACGGCTTTCACTGCGGCTGAAGTGGCCTTGCTCCTGGTGGCCTTGCAGTACGCCGTCTTTGCGCCAGCCTGGTGCGTGGCCGCGTTGGTGCTGCGCAGCGATCGCCACGCCACCAGTTGGTGGGCCGCCTACGCCGCAGGCAGCGCGCTGGGCCTGTACTGCATCGTGTTGGGCATGCATACCGGCAATGTGGCCGTGCGGGCGCTGGGCAACGTGCTGGTGCTGGCGGCCACGCTGTCCTTGCAACGGGGGGTGTGGTCGTTCACCGGGCAACGGCCCTGGAACCTGGCTCAGGCGGGGGTGCTGCTGGTCACGGCCGTCCTGTCCTGGCTGGCCATGCAGGCGGCCTGGGTGCCGGTGCGCATTGCGGTCGTCGCAGCGCTCTGGGCCGGTGTCTATCTGTGGTCTGCGCTCGACGTGTGGGCCTATGTGCGCCGACGTCTGCACCTGCGATGGGGTGCCCTGTTCGCCTTGCCCTTGCTGATGGCCTCGGTGATGCTGATGGCGCGCAGTGTGCGGGCCGTGGTCTCACCGGAGACGGTCACCGCCGAAGTGGAGCAAAACACGTTGCTGAGTGTGGGCTCGTCCATCTCGGGGCTGGTGGCCGCGCTGGTGTTGCAGATGTCGCTGGTGAGCCTGCTCGTGCTGCGCCTGGTGGCCCGCCTGGAGCGCCTGTCGCGCCACGACCCGCTCACCGGTCTGCTCAACCGCCGTGCCATGGACGAGTTGCTGGCCCAGGAAGAACAGCGCGTGCGCCGCATGGCCGGCCGTGATGACAGCAGCGCTGCGCACCTGTCGGTGCTGATGATCGACCTGGACCATTTCAAGCGGGTAAACGATTTGCAGGGCCACGCGGCCGGTGACCGCGCCCTGCAGCACCTGGCCACAGTGATGGCTGCGCAGTTGCGCGACATCGACCACCTGGCGCGTTGGGGCGGCGAAGAATTCCTGGCCCTGTTGCCGGCGACCCGGGCTGACGAGGCCGAGGCCTTGGCCGAGCGCCTGTGCGAGCGTGTGCGCAGCCTGCCGCTGGCCCGTGACGACAGCCGCCTGATGCTGACCGTCAGCGTGGGTGTCGCTGCCTGGCTGGGCCCGAGCGATGATGTGGCTGCGCTGCTGACGCGGGCTGATAGTGCGCTCTACGCAGCCAAGCATGATGGTCGTGACTGCGTGCGGGTGGCGCCACACTGGCCCGCCACGCCGATGCGGGCTGCGCTGCGCCAGGCCTGAGATGCCCGCCCCCACGTCGCTGCGCTCCTGCCCCCCGAGGGGGCGCTCAGCCGCCTTGAGGCGGCCCGGCGTCGGCTGAGCCCAACCCCACGCCAGCTGCTGCCGGCTCAGCTTTGGCGCTTCTTGCGGCCCGAGGTACCCGCGCCGCCATGGCTGTGCAGCCAAGCAAAAAATTCGCTGTGCCACTGCCGGCTGTTGTGTGGCTTGAGGATCCAGTGGTTTTCATCGGGAAACCACAGCAAGCGCGCATCCGCGCCCAAGGCCTTGAGCGTGTTGTAGTAGGCCAGGCCCTGCGCATCGGGCACCCGGTAGTCAAGAGCGCCATGGATCACCAGGGTTGGCGTGGCCATCTGGCCGGCGTAGGTGATCGGGCTTTGCGCCTGCACACGGGCCGGCTCGTCCCAGTACCAACCGCCCAGTTCCTTGGCATGCCAGGACCAGGCGTCGTCGGCAAACATGGCCGTCCAGTCGAAGCAGCCGGCATGGCAGACGTAGGCGGCGTAGCGTCCCGGCGGAATGTGGCCGTTCATCCAGGCCACCATGTAGCCACCGTAGCTGCCGCCGGTGGCGTACACACGTTGGGGGTCGATGTAAGGGCGACCCAGCAGCTCGGTGGTGGCGGCCTCGATGTCTTGCAATTCCAGTTCGCCCCAGCGGTGGGTGATGCTGTCCAGAAAGGCATGGCCGAAGCCCGAAGAGCCGTGGTAGTTGACGACCGCCACCACATAGCCGCCATCCTGGCTTGCAAACAGGGGGTTGTTCCACCGGTAGTGCCAGTGGTCGCCCACGGCAGCGTGCGGGCCGCCATGGATCACGTGCAGCAAGGGATAGCGCTTCTTCTCGTCGAAGCCGGGTGGGTAGAACAGCCACACCTGCACCGGATCACCCAGCGCACCAGTGATCTGTATCGCCTCGTGCCGGCCCAGGTGCAGGCGGGCCATCAGCGCATCGTTGAAGCGTTCGATGCGCTGTGCTGGCGCACCCGGTGCATGAACCTGGGCGCGGGCGGGGTGACTGGCGCTGTCGGCCACCGTCACCAAGGTGCCCGCGGCCTTGTCGAAGCCTTGCAGCGTGCCGCCACGCACCACCAGCTCGGCGCGGCGGTCTGCGATGTCGAAGCGCCACAGGTGGCGCTGGCCCTGCTGCTCGGCCATCAGCAGCACGGCCTGGCCGTCGTCTTCCCAATGCAGCGGGGCGGCCACCGCATGGTCCCACTCGGCGCTGATCACTTCGACCGGTTCGCCGGGCGTGACCACGGCTAACTGGTTCGGCATGGTGTGCTTGAGCGCCTGATGGCTGGCAGTACAGGCCACGCGGCGCCCGTCGGGGCTGTAGCGCGGGTTAGTGAAGTGCCAGCCCACATCCTGCGCAATGGTCTCGAAGCGGCGGCGCCTGAGGTCAAGCTCGGCCAGCGCGAAGCGGCCGTCGATGCGCCGCTCGGGGGCCGGGTCGTACGCAAACACCAGGCGCCGGCCATCGGGCGAGAGGTCGAACTGGTGGGCATCGGGCTCGGACAAGGACAGGCAGTATTCGGTGCCCTCGAACAGGTCACGCACCTTGCCCGTGGCCACGTTCATGCGGTGCAGGTGCGGCACCCGACCCTGCGGGTGGAAGTGGTCCCAGTAACGGTAGTTGTTTTCGCTGGTGGCGATGCCGGAGGTCTTGCGGGCCTTGAAATCGGCCAGCGCCCTGGCCTGCGCCTTGGCGCCCTTCAGCCCCGGCCATACCCAGGACACGAACACGATGTGTTGACCGTCGGGGCACCAGCGGAAGGCATCCACCCCGGTGGCCACAGTGGCCACGCGGCGGGCCTCGCCGCCATCGACGGGAATGACATAAAACTGCGGCGCCTCGTCCTTGTGGCCTTGCTGCTCGCGCTGCGCGACGAACCCCACGCAATCGCCCCTTGGGCTGAATTGCGGCTGGCCGTCCTTTTGGCCGCAGTGCGTCAGCGCCCGCGGCTCGCCACCCAGGGTGGACAACAGCCACAGCGCGCTGCTGGCACGGTTGTCGTCCATCGAATACCGGTTGACCGACAGCACGGCATGCGAGCCGTCGGGTGACAGGCTGGGCGAGCCGAGGCGTTCCATGCGCCAGAGATCGTCCACCGTGATGGGTTTCTTGCGGGGCATTCGGATCTCCTGGCGAGGATTTGGCGCCGTTGCGGCGCCGGCTGTCAGCGTGGCCGCGCCAACTGGAAGTCGAGGTGCGTGCGCACCGTGGGCCACTCGTCGGCGGTGATGCTGTAGACCACCGTGTCGCGAAGCGTGCCGTTGCCGGCGCGTTGGTGGTTGCGCAAGATGCCATCGCACTGTGCGCCCAGGCGCTCGATGGCACGCCGGCTCTGCGTGTTGAAGCGGTGGGTTCGGAACTCGACCGCGATGCACTGAAGCGTGTCGAAGGCATGCGCCAACAACAGCCGCTTGGCCTCCGTGTTCAGCGGCGTGCGCTGCACGCGCTGGGCGTACCAGGTAACTGACGCAGCCGATACTGGCCTTCGACCGGCTTGC
>JANOAQ010000073.1:0-11277 GCA_031411195.1 Burkholderiaceae bacterium
AGCCCACGCCTCGGCAAGACGCCACCACCTACAACAACTTCTACGAGTTCGGCACCGACAAGGCCGACCCGGCACGCAACGCCCACACGCTCAAGACCCGGCCCTGGACGGTCTCGGTCGAGGGTGAGGTCAAGAAGCCCAAGGTCTACGGCATCGACGAGCTTCTGAAATTGGCCCCGATGGAAGAGCGCATCTACCGCCTGCGCTGCGTCGAAGGCTGGTCGATGGTGATCCCCTGGGTGGGCTGGTCGCTCAACGAGTTGATCAAGCAAGTAGAGCCCACGGGCAATGCCAAGTACGTCGAGTTCCACACCCTGGCCGACCCCAAAACCATGCCCTTCGTGGGCAGCCGGGTGCTCGACTGGCCCTATGTGGAAGGTTTGCGCCTGGACGAGGCCATGCACCCGCTGACGTTGTTGGCTTTCGGCATGTATGGCGAGGTGCTGCCCAACCAGAACGGTGCGCCGCTGCGGCTGGTGGCACCGTGGAAGTACGGCTTCAAGAGTGGCAAGAGCATCGTCAAGATCCGCTTCGTCGAGCAGCAACCCAAGACCGCCTGGGTCAAGGCAGCGGCGCAGGAGTACGGCTTCTTCAGCAACGTCAACCCGAAGGTCGACCACCCACGCTGGAGCCAGGCCACCGAGCGGCGCATCGGCGAGGACGGCGTGTTCGCCAAGAAGCGGCCCACGCTGATGTTCAACGGCTACGAGGCCCAGGTGGGCCAGATGTACGCCGGGCTGGACCTGGCGAAAAACTTTTGACCCGCCCCGTAGCGCCGTCGGCGCGCCCCGCAGGGGCCGCCGCCGTCGGTCCTGCCAAGCCTGTTCCGAGGCGTGCACTTGGGCGGGTTGCAAACCCCTTTTGCTCGCGTTGAATTGCCCATGAACAAATTGCTGCTGCACCCGGCGGCCAAACCGCTGCTGTTCGTCCTGGCTTGCGGGCCGTTCGCCTACCTGTTGTGGGGGGCACTGGCCAACACCCTGGGCGCCAACCCGGCCGAGGCCTTGATCCGCGGCACGGGTGACTGGGTGCTGCGCGGGCTGTGCCTGACCCTGACCATCACCCCCCTGCGCGAGCTGACCGGCTGGAATGCCCTGGCCCGCTTGCGTCGCATGCTGGGGCTGTTCACCTTTTTCTACGCCGTGCTGCACTTTCTTTGTTACGCCTGGCTCGACATGGGGCTGGACTGGGCCGCGATCGTCCTCGACATCCCCAAGCGCCCCTTCGTGCTGGTGGGCACCCTGGCCCTGCTGCTGATGGCGCCTTTGGCGGCCACATCCTTCAACCGCGTCATCAAGGCGATGGGGGCAGCGCGCTGGAAGCAGTTGCACCGGCTGGTGTACGCCTGCGTGCTGCTGGGTCTGCTGCACTTCTTCTGGATGCGCGCGGCCAAGCAGAACTTCGCCGAGTGGTCGGTCTATGCCGCCATCGTGGCGGTCTTGCTGGGCTGGCGCTTGTGGAAGGCCGGCCAGCGCCGGCACCTGGCGCGCCAGCGCGCTGCGGCAGGTGCAGCAGCTGCAACCGGCTGATCAGGCCATGAAGCTGGGCAACCAGAGTGCCAGCTTGGGGAAGAACAGCACCAGCACCAGGCCCACCACCAGCGGCAGGCAGAAGATGGCCGAGCCGCGGAAGATGGCCGTCATCGGCACGTCCTTGAGCAGGGCGTTCATCACAAACATGTTCATGCCCACGGGCGGCGAGATCAGGCCCACCTGCACCACCAGCACGATGAGCACGCCGAACCACACCGGATCGAAGCCCAGGGCCGTGACCACCGGGAAGAACACCGGGATGGTCAGCAGCACCATGGTCAACTCTTCCATGATGGTGCCCAGGATCACGTAGACGCCCATCATCGCGGCGATCACCATCAACGGCGGAAGCCCCAGGTGGGTGATGCCGTTCTTCAGGTCGGTGGGCATGCTGGTGTAGTTGACGAAGCTCGAGAACATCGACGCCGCGATCAGGATGGTGAACAGCATGGCCGTGGTGCGGGCGCTCTCCAGCAGCACGTCAAACAGCAGGCGTGGTGTGAGCACCCCACGCGCCATGGCAAAGGCAAACGCACCCGAGGCACCGATGCCCGCGCCTTCGGTGGCGGTGAACCAGCCGCCGTAGATGCCACCCAGCACCACCACCACCAGCACGATGACGCCCCAGATGCCACGCAGCGCGGCCCGGCGCTCGGGCCAGGTGGCGCGCACGCCGGCCGGGCCGGCATCGGGCTTGCGGTGGATGACGCACACCACGCCCAGCATCAGCAACCCGGCGCACAGCAGCCCGGGCACCACGCCTGCAGCGAACAGCTTGCCGATGTGGGTTTCGGTGACGATGCCGTAGATCACCATGATGGTCGACGGCGGAATCATGATGCCCAGCGTGCCGCCCGCCGCGATGACGCCGGTGGACAGGTAGTCGGCATAGCCCAGCTTCTTCATAGACGGGTAGGCCACGCGGGTCATCGTGGCTGCCGTGGCAATCGACGAGCCGCAGATCGCACCAAAACCGGCACAGGCCATGATGGTGGCGTGCGCCAGGCCGCCCTTGCGGTGGCCGACAAAGGCAAAGGCCGCGCGGAACAGCTCATGCGCCAAGCCGGCCTTGGCGACGAAGTTGCCCATCAGGATGAACAGCGGCACCACGCTCAAGGTGTAGGCAAAACCGGTGTCGTAGACCACTTGCGCGGCCGATGCGGCCGTAGGCCCCCAGCCCCGCAGCAGGCCCAGGCCCACCACACCTACCAGGCCCATGGCAAAAGCCAAAGGCACACGCAGCAGTGCCAGCACGAAGACGGCGCCAAAGCCCAGCAAGGCTTCGGTCATTGCACAACCCTCTGCGCGGCGCGCTGCGGGATGAACGCTGGCGAGCGGCCTGGTGCGCTCATGTCGCGCCCGCGCTTTCGCTGATGGGCGCCGCTGCCTCGTTGCCCGGCCACCAGGCCAGCACCGCATGCACCAGCGCCGCCAGGCCGCACATCACGCTCATCAGGCCGACGAACACGCCCACTGGCAGCTTGAGTTGGGCGGTGGTTTCACCGTAGCCGGTCATGTCGACCGCCTTGTGCCACATCAGCCAGGCCAGCAGGCCCAGCGCGGCGGCACACAGCAGATCGACGATGAACTGCTGCAGGCGGCGCAGCCAGGCCGGCATCAGCGTATCGAGCGAATCGAATGCGACATGCTCGCCATGCATCGACACCAGGGGCAGGGCGGAGAAGATCACCACCACCATCAGGATCTCGGTGAGCTCCAGCGAGCCCGGCACCGACTGGCTGAGCAGCTTGCGCCCGGTCACATCCACCAGCGTGAGCACCATGATGGCAAACAGCGACAAGGCGGCCAGCAGGCCGCACAAGCCATCGAGCAAACGCTTCATTTCTGCAGCTTGGCGATCTCGGCGCGGTAGTCGGCCAGCACTTTCTTGGCGTCCTTCATGCCCTTGGCCTCGGCGGCCTTGGCCCAGCTGTCTTCCAGGCCGGCGGTCTTGGTCTTGACGGCGCCCACGAAGGCCGCATCGGCCTTGGTGAACTGCACGCCCGAGGCCTGCATGAAGGCCATGCCCCGGCGGTCGACCTTGTCCCAGCCGCGGCCCATCATGCGGGCGGCGAACTCGCCCGACAGGTCGTCGATGGCCTTCTTCACATCGGCCGGCAGGCTGTCGTACTTGGCCTGGTTCATCATGAAGACAAAGCTGGTGTTGTACAGGCCACCGGGAAAGGAGGTGGCGTACTTGACCACCTTGTCGATCTTGAAGCCCTCGACCGATTCAGCCGGGAACAGGGTGCCGTCCATCACACCGGTGGACAGCAGTTCGTAGCTCTCGGGTGCGGGCTTGAGCGTGACGTTCATGCCCATGGCCTTGCTGATCTCGTTGACCATGCCGCCGCCCACGCGGAACTTCATGCCGGTCACGTCGTCGGCCTTCGTGATGGGCTTCTTGGTGTTGAAGATCATGCCCGGGCCGTGGGTGAAGACCGTCAGCACCTTGACGCCCTTGTGCTCGTCGGCAAAGGCGGGGTACTTGGCATACATGCGCTGGAACGCCACCGAGGTGACCTCGGACGAATCGCCCATGAACGGAAACTCGACCAACTGCGGCATGACAAAGCGGCCCGGCGTGTAGCCGTGCACCGTGAACGAGATGTCGACCAGGCCGTTGCGCACCGCGTCGAACGTGCCAGGCGCGGCGGTGACAGCACGCGGCAGCGCATTGCACTTGATTTTGCCGGGCACCTTCTGGGCCAGCATCTCGCACCACTCGATCTGGCCGGTGCTCAGGGTGTGGGCCGGCGGCACCCAGGACGACAAGGTCAGCACGGTTTGCGCGGCCACGGGTGCGGACACGGCGGCCAACAGCGCGGTGGCGGCCAGCGACAAGGCGGTACGGTTCGACAAGTTCATCAAGCTCTCCAGAAGTTCAGCGGGCGCGCAGCGCGGGGCCGCAATTGACGCGGATGCTGCACCATCCGGTGGGATCAGGACATTGCAGAAAACACGTGTCTGACGTCCGCTGTGGCAGTCGCACCACGGCCCGCGACACCTGCCGCAGAACGTCGGCGTGTCGTCCGTCACACGCCACAGGCACGGCACCCCCCCGCACGCGGGGACGCGGGCGCCAGACCCCGCGCCCAAGGGGGGGCCGTCGGGCCGGGCGCGCCCTAGGATGCGGCCACTTCCCGCTTCGGCACTGCCCATGAACCACTCGATCCAGCCAGCCACCCGACCTGCCGCCTCTGGCCTGGCGGCCGATGGCAGGCCGCTGGTCGACGGGCCGGCGCGCGATGCATTGCGCAAAGCCATGCACAGCCTCAGCGAGATTGAAGCGGTTGAAGGCACGCCCCACCCGGCGGTGATGTGCCTGGTACTGACCGACACGGCGCGCGCCCTGGCCGGGCTGCATGCCTACGGGCCGGCTGAAAGCTACCTGGCCCAGGCCCTGCGCTGGGGGGCCATGATGGGCGGACACGACCTGCTGGCCGATCTGCAATGTGCGCTGGCCGAAGTGGTGAGCAATGCGAGTGACCTGGCCATGAACCAAGGTGACCGAGCGGCCTGCCGAATCGCCCGGGAGCGGGCGCGCGACCATGCTTTCGAGGCCGCGCGACTGGCCAATCTGGTGATCGATCCGCAATGGGAGATCCGCGTGCTGATGCGCGCCAGCGACGTGCTCGACCGTTGCGGTGACCACGACGACGCCGTTTTGCTGCAGCAGCGCGCCCTGGTCTTGATGGGGCTGCACAACGCCACGGCCGACGCCAACCGGTCGCCTAGCGACGCGGCCTGCGTTGACGACGCGCAGTTCACGGCACCCGGCCGGCTGATGTAGCGCCTCGGCCGGCGCCGCCCGGCCGTGCCGCACAATCCCGAAGCCCTCGGGGCCTGTGGCCGATGGGGCTGATGGTGCCGGTGGGGCCAATGGGCCTGCAGGGCCGATGGGCCTTTGGCAGCCAACGGCGACTCAGCCCCAGACCATGCACCGCACCATCTTCACGACCCCCGGCGTCAACACGGTATTGCGTGTCTTTTCGGCCACTTTCCTGCGCCTGACCGGCTGGAAACTGGACGGCGCCCTGCCCGTTTCCATCCCCAAGTGCGTGCTGATCGCCGCACCCCACACCAGCAACTGGGACCTGCCCTACACCCTGATGGTGGCCTTTGCGCTGCGCCTCAATGTGTACTGGATGGGCAAGTCGCAGATCTTTCGCTGGCCCTTCGGCCCGGTGATGCGCTGGCTGGGCGGCATTGCCGTCAACCGCAACCAGACCACCAACCTGGTGGCCGCATCGGCCCAGGCCCTGCGAGACGCCCAGGGCAGCCTTTGCCTCGTCGTGCCGCCCGAGGGCACCCGCAGCAAGACCCGCCACTGGAAGACAGGCTTCTACTGGATCGCCCACGAGGCCGGGGTGCCCATCGTGATGGCCTACATGGACTATCCGCGCAAGTTGAGCGGCCTGGGGCCGGTGTTCCAGCCCACCGGCGACATCGACGCCGACATGGCGGCCATCAAGACCTACTACGCCCAGTACCGCGGCAAGAACTGGAAACAGTTTTCCACGGATTGATGGGACCTCCCCCTGCGCGCTGCGCGCCCCCTCAAGGGGGCCAACGCCAGCGGCCCGGCTGAACTGCCCGCCCCCACGTCGCTGCGCTCCTGCCCCCCGAGGGGGCGCTCAGCCGCCTTGGGTCGGCCCGGCGTCGGCTGACGCCGGTTCCGCGGCGTTTGCTTGGTTCAACCGGCTCGATGCCGCACGGCCTACCAGCTGACTTC
Organism: Burkholderiaceae bacterium; assembly: GCA_031411195.1. Taxonomy (GTDB): domain Bacteria; phylum Pseudomonadota; class Gammaproteobacteria; order Burkholderiales; family Burkholderiaceae_C; genus Pseudaquabacterium. Next base: position 6,268 of record JANOAQ010000073.1, read on the forward strand.
GCGGTCGGGCGTAGAGCCGATCTTGTGAATGGACAGGTCGGCGCCTTCGTACTCTTCTTCGGCCGACAGGCGCAGGCCCATCACCATTTTCAGCACGCCGTAAACCACGAAGCCGCCCACCAGCGCCCAGGCCACCCCCAGCAGCGTGCCGATGAGTTGGGCGCCGAAGGTGACCCCGCCCAGGCCGCCCATCTCCTTCAGGCCGAAGATGCCGCAGGCGATGCCGCCCCAGGCGCCACAAAGGCCGTGCAGGGGCCAGACACCCAGCACGTCGTCGATCTTCCACTTGTTCTGCGTGAGGGTGAACATCGACACGAAGATGGCACCTGCAATGCCGCCCACCACCAGGGCGCCGGCCGGGTGCATGACGTCGGAGCCGGCACACACCGCCACCAGGCCGGCCAGCGGGCCGTTGTAGACAAAGCCCGGGTCGTTGCGCCCCATCAATGCGGCGACCAGGGTGCCGCCCACCATGGCCATGAGCGAATTCACCGCCACCAGGCCGCTGATCTTGTCGATGGTCTGGGCGCTCATCACGTTGAAGCCGAACCAGCCCACCGCCAGGATCCACGCGCCCAGGGCCAGGAACGGGATGCTCGATGGCGGGTGCGCGCTGATCATGCCGTCCTTGCGGTAACGGCCAGCGCGCGCGCCCAGCAGCAGCACGGCGGCCAGGCCGACCCAGCCGCCCACGGCGTGCACCACCACGCTGCCGGCAAAGTCGTGGAACTCGGCGCCGGTGGCGGACTTGATCCAGGCCTGGATGCCGAATTTCTGGTTCCACGCCACCCCTTCGAACAGCGGATAGATCAGGCCCACCAGCACCGCCGTGGCAATCAGTTGCGGCCCGAATCGCGCCCGCTCGGCGATGCCGCCCGAGACGATGGCCGGGATGGCCGCCGCGAAGGTCAGCAGGAAGAAGAACTTGACGAGTTCATAGCCATTCTTGGCCGCCAGTGATTCGGCGCCCACCATGAAGCCGGTGCCGTAGGCCACCGCGTAGCCGATGAAGAAGTAGGCGATGGTGGACACCGAAAAATCCACCAGGATCTTGACCAGGGCATTGACCTGGTTCTTCTTGCGCACCGTGCCCAGTTCGAGAAAGGCAAAGCCGGCATGCATGGCCAGCACCATGATGGCGCCCAGCAATATGAACAGGGCGTCGGTGCCCTGCTTGACCTGATCCATGGGGTGTCTCCGTTGTGTTGTGGCGTCTGGCCGCGGCAAACCCGCACCACGCCAGCCCAAAGTGCACCAAATTCAGCAAATTCCGTGCCTAGTTTGGTGCGCATCGGCACCCTTGCCTGCACGCAAGCCGTGCCGACCCAGGCGCCGTTTCGGTGCGCGCCGCACCACTTTGGTACCAAACACCTTGACCAATGTGCCGCTTATGCTTGGCCATGGCCGAAGCGTTCAAGCACTTGATCAACGCCACGGTGGTGTCCAGCATCGGCGCGCACCTGCAGCGCGTGTGGCCAGACCTTGACCGCGCTGCCTTCGAACGACAGGCCGTGCTCGGGCTGGACACGCTGGAACTGAAAGCCCGGGTGATGCAGGTGGCACGGGCGCTGGTGGCCAAGCTGCCCGCCGACGTGGACCGCGCTGCCGGCATCCTGGAAGCCACCCTGGGCCCGGCCGGCGTAGGCGACGACCTGGCGCAATTGCGCAGCAGCAACGCCGGGTTGGCCGGCTGGCCGGTGTGGCCATTGAGCGAGGCCATTGCGCTGCTCGCCGCCGAGCACCACCCCGAGCGCGGCCTGCAGGCCCTGCATGCGATGACCCAGCGGCTGACGGCCGAGTTCGCCATCCGCCCCTTCATCGTGCACCACCCGGCCCTGGCGCTGGCGACCCTGCAACGCTGGGTGGCCGACCCCAGCGCGCACGTACGGCGGCTGGTCAGTGAAGGCAGCCGCCCGCGCCTGCCCTGGGGCCTTCGGCTGCAGGCCCTGGTGCAAGACCCGTCGCCCACCATGCCGCTGTTGCGGGCTCTGCAGGACGACCCCAGCGCCTATGTGCGCCGCAGCGTGGCCAACCACCTGAACGACATCGCCAAGGACCACCCGACGCTGATCGCCCGATGGCTGGCCGAACACCTGCCGGCCGCTCCAGTCGAGCGGCAGGCACTTCTGCGCCATGCCAGCCGGTCCCTGATCAAGGCCGGTGATGCGGCCGTGCTGGCGGCATGGGGCCTGGGTGCGGCCTACCGCGGCAGCGTCGCGCTGGCCCTGTCACCCACCACGCTGGCCGTGGGCGACACCTTGCTGCTGCGGGTGGATCTGCAATCGAACAGCCGAGCGCCGCAGCGCCTGGCCATCGACTACGCCGTGCACCATGTCAAGGCCGGCGGCCACACCACGCCCAAGGTGTTCAAGGGTTGGGTGATCGACCTGGCGCCGGGCGAGCGGCGCCAACTGCTCAAACGCCATTCGATGAAGGCCATCACCACCCGCCGCTACCACCCCGGGCAGCATGCGGTCGATTTGCGCATCAATGGCCAGGTGCTGGCCGAAGCCCACTTCAAGCTGGCGCTGTGAACCGGCCCGCTGTGTCGAAGGGGCATTCGTCGCTTCAGACGATTGAGGGGCCTGAAGCCGACGCCTAGAGTGATCCTTCGCAGGCCAGGTGGCAGTGCCCCGGTCACCGGTCTGCCCCACGCCCCACCTCAGCGTGGCACTTCAGCGTGCCACCTCAGCGCCGACCCCCGCGCCACCCCCGATGCACCTCACCCAGCCCCTGCACAAGGCCCTGATCGAACGCCCGCAAGCCGAGGCCCTGCTGTGCGCCGGCCGCCGCACCACCTGGACAGACTTTGTCGACCGCGTGGCCCGCCTGGCATCGGTGCTGCAGGCGCACGGCGTGCAGCCGGGTGACCGGGTGGGCATGCTGGGCCTGAACAGCGACCACTACGTCGCCTTCCTCTACGCCACCTGGTGGGCCGGCGCGGTGGTCAACCCGGTCAACATCCGCTGGAGTGCAAAAGAGATCGCCTACTCGCTGGACGACTGCGACACCCGTGTGCTGCTGGTGGACGAGCACTTCCAGACCGCCACCGCCAACCTGCAATCGCTGAGTCGAAGCCTGCGCACCCTCATGCACTGGGGCAACGGCCTGGCGCCGGTCGGCGCGCTGGACGGCCCGGCCCTGGCAGCGCAGGCCACGCCTGTGGACGATGCCCTGCGCAGCGGCAACGACCTGGCCGCGGTGATGTACACCGGCGGCACCACCGGCCGGCCCAAGGGCGTGATGCTCAGCCACGCCAACCTCTACAGCAATGTGCTGTCGGCCAACCTGGTAGCCAACCGCCCGGTCAACTCGGTGGGCATCAACTGCGCGCCGATGTTCCACGTCGGTGGCATGGCGCTGGCCCTGCAGTTGATCCAACGGCTGTGCCGCCAGGTCATCCTGCCGGCCTTCGATGAGCTGCCGGTGCTGCAGGCCATCGCGGACGAGGGCGGCACCGAAACCTTTCTGGTGCCCACCATGCTCAAGCGCCTGGTCGAGCACCCGCGCTTTGCCGAGTTCGACACCCACACACTGCAACTGGTGCTGTACGGCGCCGCGCCCATCGACGAGGCCTTGCTGGCCGCCGCCCAGGCCGCATTGCCTGCCGCCGGCTTCTGCCAGCTCTACGGCATGACCGAGCTGTCGCCCGTGGTCACTGCGCTGCCCGCCTGGTGCCATGCGCCGGGCCAGCCAACGGCCCGCTTGCGCTCGGTCGGCCGGCCGGTGCCGATTGCCGAGGTGCGCATCGTCGATGCCGATGACCAACCGACGCCCAACGGCGCCGTGGGCGAGATCGTGGTGCGGGGTCCGCTGGTGATGCAGGGCTACTGGGGCCAGCCCGAGCAGACGGCCCAGGCCCTGCGCGGTGGCTGGATGCACACCGGCGACGGCGGCCGCATGGACGACGACGGCTTCATCTATGTGGTCGACCGCATCAAGGACATGATCGTCAGCGGCGGCGAAAACATCTACTCGGCCGAGGTCGAGAACGCCATCACCCAGCTGCCCCAGGTCAGCATGGCGGCCGTGATCGGCGTGCCTGACGAGCGCTGGGGCGAACGTGTGCACGCGGTGGTGGTGCTGCGCCCGGGCCAGGCGCTGGCTGCCGATGAACTGATCGCCCACTGCCGCACCCAGATCGCCGGCTACAAAGCCCCAAGCAGCGTCGAATTCCGCGAGGCCTTGCCCATCACCGCCGCCGGCAAGGTGCAGAAGGTGGACCTGCGCGCGCCTTTCTGGGCTGGCCGCAACCGCAACGTCAACTAAAAAGCAAGAATTGCCTGCATGACGTCCCGCTTGCCCGACCGCATCACCCGGCGCCTGCGCCTGCCGCTGATATCGGCGCCCATGCTCAATGTCTCGGGCGTCGATCTGGTGGTGGCCGCGTGCCGCAACGGCGTGATCGGCGCCTTTCCCACCATCAACGCGCGCAGCCCCGAGCAGCTCGAGCAATGGCTGGGCGAGATCGAATCGCGCCTGTTCGCCGCACCCGAAGAAGCCGCGCCCTTCTGCGCCAACCTCATCATGCGTTCACCGCGCCTGGCCGACGACCTGGCCTGCCTGGTGGCGCACCGGGTCGAGATGGTCATTGCCAGCGTCGGCTCGCCCGCGCCGGTGATTGCGCCGCTGCACGCCATCGGTTGTCTGGTGCTGGCCGACGTGGCCACGCTGGCGCATGCGCGCAAGGCCATTGCGGCCGGGGCCGATGGCCTGGTGCTGCTGACGGCCGGCGCCGGCGGCCAGACCGGCTGGCTCAACCCCTTTGCCTTCGTGCGCGCCATCCGGGCCGAGTACGACGGCCCGCTGGTGATGGCCGGCGGAATGGCCGACGGCGTGTCCCTGCGCGCGGCCCAGGTGCTGGGCTGTGACCTGGGCATGATGGGCACACGCTTCATCGCCACGCGCGAAAGCCTGGCCGCCGATGCCTACCGCCAGATGCTGGTCGAAGCGGGCATCGACGATGTGCTGCTGACCCGCGCCTTCACCGGCCTGCCCACCAGCATGCTG
>JANOAQ010000074.1:0-3159 GCA_031411195.1 Burkholderiaceae bacterium
TGGCTGGTGGCCGATGCCGACGGCATCGTGCTGCTGGCCTCGGCGCCCTCCATATGAAATCCACTCCGCCCGACGCCCTCGCCGGCGTGGCGGCACGTTGCCGGCACCGGCACCATGGCCACACCGGCCGCCAGCAAGGCCCGCTGGCGTACCCGGCGCCGGCAACGTGCCGCCACGCCGGCGAGGGCGTCGGGCGGAGTGGATTTCATGTGGAGGGCGCCGAGGCCAGCAGCACGATGCCGTCGGCATCGGCCACCAGCCAATCACCAGGCTGCACGCGAACGCCCTGGATCAACACGGGAACGTCCACCGCGCCGGCTTGCCGACGCTCGGTGGGCAGGGGCATCAAGGCCAGGGCCCGGATGCCTACGTCGGCCAGAGCCAACTCGGCCGAGTCACGCACGCAGCCATCGACCACCAGGCCCGCCCAGCCATTGCGCGCGGCGGCGGCGGCCAGGTTGCCGCCAACCAACGCCCGGCGCAGCGAAGCGCCACCGTCAACCACCAGAACCCGGCCCAGGCCCGGCGACTCGACCGCCGCCTTGATGGAAGTATTGTCCTCGTGGCATTTCACCGTGCTGACCAAACCGGCAAACGCCTCGCGGCCGCCGTAGGCATGAAAGACCGGCGGCAGCACACGAAAGGCGCCGCTGTTGTCGCCCTTGTGGACGTCGCACAGATCGCAGGTGTTGTGGGTGCTCACGGCAGCGATTCGTTGATTTCGAGTTGCAAGCCCTTGGTGCCAACCGGCACGACTGCCGACAGGCCTTGAAGGTCACCTGGCTGGGGCATGGCATTGCCACTCTTGCTGATACGCGCACCGACCACCACCTGGCTGGTTGAGGAAAGGCGCATGGCCGGGCTCATCGCCAAACTGTCATCCAGCGTGACGGTCAGGGGCAGGTCTTTGACCTGCTTGCGCAGGATGGCCAAGGGCGCGCGCCCACCCTGCGGCGACCGGGCAAAGATGAAAAGTGTGTCTTGCGGGGCCGCCTTGGCGGCCAGTGCAGGGGCCAACGTGATGCGCACCTGCACGGCGGCCACGGCCACCGCCGCGCCTGGCGTGGACGCCGGCGCGGGACGGGCGCCCTCCATCACGGCAGGGGCAGGGGCGATGGACTGCGCCGCCACAGCTGCTGGCACAGCGGGCATTGGCAACGGCGCCTGGCCGATCTTCTGCCGCGCCTCGTTGGCGGCGGCCAGGAGGTTGGTGGCCATCTCGCTGCCAGGCTCCACCTTGCGAAGCGCCCGCTCCCATTGCCGGGCCGCCAGAGCCGCATCACCCTGCTGCAGGGCGATCGTTCCTGCCAGCCCCAGGGCTTTGACATTGTCGGGGTCGAGCTGCAGTGCCTTGGCAATGAGATTTTCGGGCTCACCTTGCAGTTTGCGGCCGGCTGCCATGCCCATGGCATCGGCCAGATCGGCATGGCCCTGGGCCTCTGCAGGCCGCAGGGCCACCACTCGTTCAAAGGCTGTCACCGCTTGCGGATACTGCTCAAGGATGCTGTGCGAGCGACCCAGCATGGTCCAGCCTTCGACGTCGTCGGGTTGAGACTTCAAGCGATCAGCCAGCTTCTGCACCATGGCCTCAAACTGCGCCCGACCGGGCTCTTGGCCTGCCGCAGCTTGAGCGGCGGCGGGCTGGCCCGGCCCCACGGCCATTGCGCTGGGCTCACCTTTCCAGGCGTAGCCCGCTGCAGCCAGCACCAGCACGCCCGCAGTCAAGGCCAGCACCAGCCGCATGCTCGGACGCGGCGTGTCGGTCGTGGGCAATCCATCACTCATCACAGCATTGGCCGCAGTGGCTTGGGGCGCTTGCATCACGCAGGCCACCACCTCGGCTTCCAGCTTGGCGCGTTGGTCGCGCGCGGCGTCTCCCGTCAGCACGCCGGTGTGGATCAGTTCGTCAAGCTGCGCGATTTGCGCCTTCAACTCATTCAAACGGCTCATCGCGGCGATTCATCTTCAGGGGTATCAGGGTCAAAGGCGTCGGCGCCCAACTTCTGGCGCCGGCGCAGCACGACGAACAATGTGGACAGCGCGCCAACCATCAACAATGCCGGCCCGACCCACAGCAGGGCGGTGCTGGCGTTGAAGGGCGGTCGGTAGAGCACGAAGTCACCATAGCGCTCGGTCATGTAATCCATGATCTGGCGCTCGGTCATGCCCTTGGCCAGCATCTCGCGAATCTGCTGGCGCAGGTCTTGTGCCAAGCCGGCATGCGAATCGGCAATGGTCTGGTTCTGGCACACCAGGCAGCGAAGCTCGGCGGCCATGGCCATCATGCGGGCTTCCTGCTGCGGGTCCAGTGCGACCGAAGGCGCATCGGCGGCCATGGCCGGTTGCCACAGCAGGGCCACGGCGAGCACCAAGGCGGCACGCCACCGGCCTGCGGGTAAATGCAGGGCTTCAGGCATTGAGTTGCTTCAACAGGGGTTCAAGCTTGGTGCGCACCACTTCGGGCGTGACAGGCCCGATGTGCTTGTAACGGATGACGCCCTGCTTGTCGATCACGAAGGTTTCGGGCACGCCATACACGCCATAGTCGATGCCGATGCGGCCGTCGGCATCGAAGATCGAATCGGCGTACGGGTTGCCGAACTTCTGCAACCAGCCCAGGCCATCGGCACGCTGGTCCTTGTAGTTCAGGCCGTAGATGGGAGCGACACCGCGCTTGGCAAAGTCGACCAGCACGGGGTGCTCGTCGCGGCAGGCGCCGCACCACGAGGCCCAGACATTGAGCATCCACACCTTGCCGGCCATGTCGGCACGGGCGATGGTGGCCTCGGGCCGCGCCAGGGTCGGCGCCTTGAAGTCCGGTGCCGGTTTGCCTACCAGGGGCGAAGGCACTTCGCGCGGGTCAAGCTTGAGCCCCACGGCCAAAAAACCTGCCAGCACCAGGAACAATGCCAACGGCAGCAGGTAGCGCCTCATCGCGCGCCCTCCATAGCCAGGCCTGCGGCCGCCGTGCGTGGCTGGCGTGCGCGGTAGCGGCGGTCACTGGCGGCCAGGGTGCCGCCAAGCATCATGACCAGGCAGCCGCCCCAGATCCAGGCGATGAAGGGCTTGTGTTGCACGCGCACGATCCAGTCCCCATTGGGCAGCTGCTCACCCATCGAAACATACAGATCGCGAAACAGGTTGCTGTCGACGGCCGCC
>JANOAQ010000075.1:0-2435 GCA_031411195.1 Burkholderiaceae bacterium
ATTGAGCCGCACCTGCAGCACGCTGCACGCGCGCTCGACATACAGACCATACAAGGCCGGTGGCGGGCCGGCAACGGCGCGCGGCGACAGCGCCAGGCGGTACCAGCGCACGGCGGATCTGGCAGCGCCGGGGTCGGCCCAATCGCTGGGTAGCGTCACGCGCTTGGCCGAGGCCCAGTCGGGCGGCTGGGACGGTTCGGCTTCGGGGGTCATCCAGGCGTCGGTCAAAACCTGCACCGAGGTTCCGGTGGCTGCGACTACCAGGTTGCACCACCCCAGCGCCAGTGCCAGGCTCGTCAGCAGCCCGACCAGGACGTCGCGCAACTGCCTTGCCGGCAAGGCCCTTGGGCGATGGCGACTGTTGGACGCAGGCAGGTGCAAAGGGCAGGGCGGCATGGCCGGCGATTGTGCGGGATGCATCGGGGGTGCGCTGCGTCGGGGATCGTTGGAGAATCCGCGAGTTCCAACACCGTGAAAAGCGCCCACTGGTGCGCCACCCCGTGATCCTTCGCCACGTCTTCGAGCCCACCGACAACAACCGCCTGGCCAATCTGAGCGGCGCCTTTGATGCGCACCTGCGTGCCGTCGAAGAAGCCCTGGGTGTGCGCATCAGCCGGCGCGAGGCCGCGTTTCAGGTCGAAGGCGGGCGGCCGCACGCTGCCCGCGCACTGGCCTTGCTGGAGATGCTGTACGAGCGCGCGGCGCGGCCCATCCCGCCCGAAGCCCTGCAAATGGCCCTGGTGGAGGCCTGTGGCACGCTGGCATTGTCGGGTGCCCAGGCCGAAGCCTTGCCGCCGGGCGCTGATGGCATCGTGCTGCACACCCGCCGCAGCGATCTGCGTGGCCGCACCCGCAACCAGGTGCAATACCTGCACAACATCCTCAGCCACGACATCACCTTCGGTATCGGCCCGGCAGGCACGGGCAAGACCTTTCTGGCGGTGGCCTGTGCCGTGGACGCACTGGAGCGCAGCGGCGTGCAGCGCATCGTGCTCACGCGCCCGGCGGTGGAAGCGGGTGAGCGACTGGGCTTCTTGCCCGGCGACCTGACGCAGAAGGTCGATCCCTACCTGCGCCCGCTCTACGACGCGCTCTACGACCTGATGGGTTTCGACCGCGTGCAGGCGGCCTTCGACAAGGGCCTGCTCGAAGTGGCGCCGCTGGCCTTCATGCGCGGGCGCACGCTCAACCATTCTTTCGTCATCCTCGACGAGGCGCAGAACACCACGCCCGAGCAGATGAAGATGTTCCTCACCCGTATCGGCTTCGGCTCTCGTGCGGTGGTGACCGGTGATGTGAGCCAGATTGACCTGCCCAAGGGCACGGGCAGCGGCCTGGTCGAAGCGGCCAGCGTACTGCGCGATGTGCGCGGCATCGCCTTCAGCCAGTTCAGCTCAGCCGATGTGGTGCGACACCCGCTGGTGGCCCGCATCGTCGAGGCCTACGACGCGGTGCAGAAACCATGATCCGGCGCGACGAACTCACGCTGTCATTGCAGTTTGCCGACGCCACCCACCGCGCCGTGCTGCCGCGCCACAAGGTGCAACGCTGGCTGTGCGCGGCGCTGGATGCGCCGGCCGAGATCACAGTGCGGCTGGTGGGCGACGAAGAAGGGCGCCAGCTCAACCGCGATTTCCGCGCCAAGGACTACGCCACCAATGTGCTGACCTTCGACTACCAGCACACGCCGGTGGTGGTGGCCGATCTGGTGCTGGCCGCCGGCGTGCTGGCACGCGAGGCGGCTGAACTGGGCCTGCCCGTAGCCGATCATGTCGCGCACTTGCTGGTGCACGGTGCGCTGCACGCGCAGGGGCATGACCACGAAGACGAGGCCGAGGCCACCGAGATGGAGGCGCTGGAAAGTGCCATCCTGGCGGGGCTGGGGCTGCACGATCCCTATGACCGTTGACGATTGAGGCTGGGCGCTGCGCCGTCTCGTTGAGTGACAGCCGCGCGGGCCACGGGCGCCGGGTGACTGGTTCCGCGAATGTCCCCCGCCAGCCTCCGGCTGGCTCCTCCTTTATTTCGCTGCACCAGTCTCCCGACGCCCGCGGCCAACCACTGTCCGCGGTGCCGAGGTTTTTAAGGCTTCGAGCCGAACCGTCGGTGGTCGAGCCTAGGGGTGGCTTGGCGTGTTCTGCGCAGGTCAAGACATCATGAACCGCCCCGGAAATCGCGGAGGCCCATTGGGTTGAGTCAGGCCGCCACCTCGGCGGTTTGACTGGCGAGTTGCCGGTAGTAGTTTGTCTCGGCCTCGGCGGGTGGGATATAGCCGATGGGTTCGAGCAGTCGGTGGTTGTTGAACCAAGCCACCCATTCCAGGGTCGCCAGTTCCACTGCCTCCTTGGTCTTCCAGGGTGCACAGCAGTGGATCATCTCGGCCTTGCAGAGCCCGTTGATGGTCTCGGCCAGCGCGTTGTCGTAGCTGTCGCCCC
>JANOAQ010000076.1:0-2870 GCA_031411195.1 Burkholderiaceae bacterium
GCTTGCTGCCGTTCTTCCACCGAGTCGTCATCGCTGCCGTGGAAGTAGCCGCGCAGCAGGTGGTACCGCTTGTCACGGGCGTCACGCGTGATGCGGATCACCCGCTTCATCGGCACGCCCACCAGGGCCAGGGCCTGGGCGGCCAGCATCAGGCTGCCTTCGATGGCCTCGGGCACCACCTCGGTGGCGCCGGCGTCGCGCAGGCGCTCCAGGTCGGTGTCGTCGATGGTGCGCACGATCACCGGTACCCTGGGCGCGTGTTCGCGCACCAGCTGCAGGATCTTCAGCGCCGAGGCGGTGTCGTGGTAACTGACCACCACCGCGCTGGCGCGGGCCAGGCCGGCGGCCATCAGGCTGGGCAGGCGCGCGGCGTCGCCGAACACCACGCTCTGGCCGGCGGCTGCAGCCTGGCGCACGCGGTCGGGGTCGAGGTCGAGCGCCATGTAGGGGATGGCCTCCTGGCCCAGCAGGCGGGCCAGGTTCTGGCCGCTGCGGCCGTAGCCGGCAATGATGACGTGGGCCTCGTTCTTGATGGACTTCTTGGCGATGGTGGTCAGCTGCACCGATTGCATCAGCCATTCATTGGCCGACAACTTCATCACGATGCGGTTGCTGTACATCACGATGAAAGGCGTGGCCAGCATCGACAGCACCATGCTGGCCAGCACGGGGCTCACCCACTGCGCCCCGACCAGGCCGCGTTCGGCGCCCAGGGTGAGCAGCACAAAGCCGAATTCACCCGCCTGTGCCAGGTACAGGCCGGTGCGGATGGCCACGCCCGGCGTGGCGCGAAAGGCCCGCGCCAGCAACGCCACCAGCACCGCCTTGGCCAGCACCGGCCCCAGGCTGAGCAGGGCCACCAGCAGCCACTGGTCGACCACCGGGCGCCAATTGAGCTTCATGCCGATGGTGATGAAGAACAAGCCCAGCAGCACATCGTGGAAGGGCCGGATGTCGGTCTCGACCTGGTGCTTGAACTCGGTCTCGGCGATCAGCATGCCGGCCAGGAAGGCCCCCAGCGCCAGGCTCAGGCCGGCATGCTCGGTCAGCCAGGCCAGGCCCAGCGTGACCAGCAGCAGGTTCAGCACGAACAGCTCTTCGCTCTTGCGCCGTGCCACCAAGGTCAGCCACCAGCGCATGGCGCGCTGGCCGCCCACCAGCAGCAGGGTCAGCAGCACGGCCGCCTTCACCAGCGCCAGCCCCAGGGCCCAGGCCATGTCCTCGCCGCTGCTGCCCAGCGCGGGGATCAGCACCAGCAGCGGCACCACGGCCAGGTCTTGAAACAGCAACACGCCCATCACGCGCTTGCCGTGCTCGCTTTCCAGCTCGAGCCGTTCGGCCAGCAGCTTGACAACGATGGCGGTGGACGACATGGCCATGGCCGAACCCAGCACGATGGCGCCTTGCCAGCCCAGGCCCCAGTGCACGCCGATCCAGCCGAAGCCAACGGCCAGCAGGGCGTTGCCCGCCATCGCACCGAGCACCGTGATCAGCACCTGTGACAGGCCCAACCCGAACACCAGCGTGCGCATGCTGCGCAGCTTGGGCAGGTTGAACTCCAGCCCGATGACGAACATCAGGAACACCACGCCGAACTCGGCCAGGTACTTCACCCCGGCCGTGTCCTTGGCCAGGGCCAGGGCGTTGGGGCCGATCAGCACACCCACCACCAGGTAGCCCAGCATCGGCGGCAAGCGCAGCATGCGGCAACCCACCACGCCCAGCACGGCGGCCACCAGGTACAGGAGAACGAGTTCGAAGGTGGTGGCCATGCCGGTGGGTCAGCGCGCAATCTTCAAGGCAGGTGCGGCCAGGGGGGCCGCCTAGAATCGGTCGAACTACCCATGGATCGTATGCCAGTGCACTGTGCGCCGGCCTGCACCGCCTCAAGTGATTTTGCCCACTGCCTTCACCGCCGAGCGCGCCCTGCAACTGGCTGCGCGCACCTTCGAAATCGAGGCCCGCGCCCTGCTGGGTCTGGCCGCGCGCCAGGGCGTGGGCTTTGCGGGTGCCGTGCAGGCCATGCTGGCCTGCCACGGCCGCGTCATCGTGATGGGCATGGGCAAGAGCGGGCATGTGGGGCGCAAGATCGCCGCCACGCTGGCCTCCACCGGCACCCCCGCCTATTTTGTGCACCCGGCCGAGGCCAGCCATGGTGACCTGGGCATGGTGCAGGCCGGTGATGTGGTGCTGGCCATCAGCAACAGCGGTGAAAGCGACGAACTGGCCGCCATCCTGCCCGCGCTGCGCCGCCTGGGCATCACCCTGGTGGGCATGACCGGCAAGCCCGAGTCCACCCTGGCGCGCCACGCCGACCACGTGTTGAGCAGCGCGGTCGACCAAGAGGCCTGCCCGCTCAACCTGGCACCCACCGCCAGCACCACGGCGCAGATGGCGCTGGGGGATGCGTTGGCCGTGGCCCTGCTCGATGCGCGCGGCTTTCAAGAAGAAGATTTCGCCCGCTCGCACCCCGGTGGCGCGCTGGGCCGCAAGCTGCTGGTGCATGTGGCCGACCTGATGGTGCAGGGTGATGCCCTGCCCACCGTGGCGCCAGACACCCCTTTCATCGACATGATGCGCACCATGTCGGCCAAGGGCCTGGGCGCGGCGCTGGTGGTCGATGCGGATCAACGCCTGTCGGGCATCTTCACCGACGGCGACCTGCGCCGCCAGGTTGAGCGCGGCGCCGATCTGCGCACGCTGACTGCGGGCGCGGTGATGCACCCGCGCCCCAAGACCATCCGCAGCGATGACCTGGCCGTGGCCGCGGCCGAGCTGATGGAGCAGCACCGCATCACCGCAGTGGCGGTGCTGGACGCGCACGATCACCTGGTAGGCATGCTCAGCATCGGCGATCTGATGCGTGCGAA